>JADGRT010000131.1 GCA_017880715.1 Verrucomicrobiia bacterium
AGCAGGCGAGTCTGCGCGTCGCGATCGAGGACGATGACCTCCGCGCCCGCAGCCGGGAAAGCGAAAAGGGCCGATAGCGCCAGGAACGCGGCCAGCGCGCATGACATCCGCCGCCCGGCGCCTATCGCGGCAGGCCGTGTCAAGCAACTCCGCTGTCCCCTTGCCCCGGAGCTTCGAGCCGCTGGGCGTTGGGTGTTACGGGCCGCGTTCAAATCGAGGCATGAGGCATGCCTCCCTAAAAAAGTTGAGAAAAAATTCATCCGATGGATCGTTTGGCTTTGAGGTTGTAGTTAATCTGGTAAATGCGCTCGTTGTCCTTCGCACCTTCCGGGAACGGGGGCACGGTGGGAACGCGCAACATGGCGCGTTCCACCGATTTGTCGAGAACCGCGTTGCCTGAAGGCTGAATGATTCGAGCCGAAACCACCGTCCCGTCTCGCGAAATAACCACGCGAACCTGCGTGGTCAAGGCGTCATCCGCTATCTGCGTGGGTGCGTCGTACCACGCCTGGTCAAAAAGGCTCTTGATGGCCTGCCCGTAATTGGCGTACGCCACCCCCCCAGTCCCAGCTTCCCCGATTCCCTCGATCGTCACGCTGGAGGATAAACCGGTGCGAATGCCCCCGATAACCTGGTTAACGTTTTTTTGATAACTGGCCATGGCCTCCGCGCGTGCCTGGGCCTCCGCGCGCGCTTGGACCTTTCTATTCTCCTGGCCACTCGCTTTGCCGGTTTTGCGGACTACCGCGGTCAGCGTGACCACCGGCAATTTCTTGCCCGGAGGCTTCGGGCGCTTTTCCAGGTCAACTGCCGTCTCGTCCGGTTCCTTGGCGGTCGGCTTCAGGGGTTTGGGCGGTTCGATCTCATCCGGCTCGGCAGCCTTGGGTGTCGGTTTCACCACCGGCTGGATCGGCTTCGGCGCAGCCGGTGCCGGTAGGGGTGCCGGTTTCACCGCGAGGGGCGGAGTCGAAACGGGCGTGGGCGCAGGCGCGGGCGTCGCCGCCGGTTGACCGGGCGCACCCCCGCCAAAAATCGCTTCATCCACCAACTTGGCGGGAATCATGGTCAGAAGCGGCAGGTCGTTCACCGGCGCTTTCGGCGCCAAAAACGCCGGTCCCACCAGGAGCACCAGGACCAACAGCCCATGCAGGGTGGCCGACGCAATGTAACATTTTGTCTGCAGCCGGTTCATTTGCGTTTTTCGATTCCCGTGCGGAGAGAAAACCGGGTGATGTTATTTCGCTGGCAGCAATCCAAAACCGCCGCCACATGTTCGAAAGGCACGATCTTGTCGGCCCGGACATACACGACCAGATTGGGGTTGGACTTGAAAGCCTTCACCAACTCCTGCTCCAATTGATCGATCCTGACCGCCCGAGTGTTCAAGCGGTAGTTGCCGTTGGGGCTGATCTCGACCGTGCGCACGTCGTTTTTGCCGAGTTGCTTCTTGTCGGGCCGCCCGCCGGACGGCAATTGCAGATCCACGGACTGCGTCAGCATGGGGGTCGTGATGACGAAGATGATCAACAACACAAAGGCAAGGTCCAGGAGCGGCGTGATGTTGATGTCGCTCAAGGTAACCAGCGAATTGCGTTGCGAAAAACGGCGCATGATCCATTAGACGGAAAAAAAATAACTCAGCTAGTTTATTATCCGGCCATTAAGAAGTATGGTGATAATTTTATAGGTGCCAAAGGCGGCCAATACCGCCAGGGCCAATTGCCACAGCGTGATCTTCATTCTTTTGGGTTTAAACTTTTTTTGCCATCGTTCCCAGAAAGAGCGATGCAATCGCTGACCGCACTCCGTACAGCGCGTGGCCACCCGCAGATTGCGCTGGCCGCAGGCATGGCATTTGACCTGCAGATGGGCGCCGCACTCATCGCAAACGTTGCTGCCCGGAGGACACAAATGCTCGCACTTCGCGCACAACACCCCGCGCTGAACCGAAGCAGGCGAACCCACCTTCGATGATTCACTCGTGGTCATTGTCCTTTAAGTATTCAATCTCCATCTTGGAGGCCAATTCCTGGGCAAAGTTGTCCAATTCCACCGACAGCACCCGTAAATTATGCACCAGCCAGTTGTAGCCGAACATGGATGGGATGGCCACCAGCAGCCCGGCAACGGTCGTGATCAGCGCGCCCGCCACGCCGGGCGCCATGGTCGCCAGATCGGCGCTGCCCTTAATGCCGACTTGGCTGAAGGCGCTCATGACTCCCCATACCGTCCCCAGCAGCCCCAGAAACGGAGCGCCGCTGACGGCAATGGCCAACATGATCAATCCCGACTCCAACCGCAGCGATTCCTGTGCCACCGAGCGTTCCAGAGCGCGTTTTACGTGCTCCATGGAGATTAAAGTGATGGTTTTGGGCCGGCCCGCGGAAAGGTTGGATTTCTGCCGCCCGGCCAATTCCACACAGCCTTCCTGATAAACGGCAAACAACGGGCAACCATCCACTTGCACCCGTCGCTCAAAAATGCTCATAACGTTTTTCTGCGCCCGGAATTCGGAGAAAAACAGCCGGTTCAATTTCTTGGCCCGGCGCATTTGCAGCGCCTTGGAGGCCATGACCGACCAGGCGACGATCGAAAAAATCGCCAGAATGAAAATAATCGCCTTCGCCTCCAGCGTGGCTTGACCCCACACATAAGGCAAATCGGATTGCATACCCACTAAACACATCGACCACATGATTCAAAAAACCGGTTAACCGCCAGGGATCTAAGGTGTAACGCCCTCTGCTTAAATGGTCAAAGCCTTTTACGGACCATGTTGGAACCGCTGACGGGCGCGGAGGGATTTTGACGAAATTTGTCGCCGTAGAATCCAAACCTCAGACTTGTCACGTTTTCGGCTGCTTCGAGGCGCGCCAAGCCAGGAGCAGCATCGTCCCGCCGAAAACCAGCAGCGCCAGCCCCCACCAAAAATTGACGTTGATGCCCAGGGAACGCTCATAAATCTTGCTGGAACGGGTGAGGGCGCCATAGGCCGTCAGCAGCAGGCCAAACAGACTGAACATGAGACCGATCGGGAGTCGGAGATCGAAATTCATAATGCGTATTCCTCGAAGTTTACCAGAAAAGTATGTTCAAAACGACGGTGGCCGCCAACACCAGGATGCCGACGGTAACCGGCTGTTGATACCACGGCTCGTTTTCCGATTTCGGTTTGGGTGTGAGCGAATAAACCAGGCCCTTAAGTTCCTCGTCGGTCTTGTTCCGGACCGTGGCCAGGGAGATGACGATGGTGAGCACAAAGCATGACGTCCACGCCACGATAGCCATCCAAAAGTTCTGCGCCATTTCGCTATGGAATGGGAAGGGGAGCGTCTGGAGGCCGAGCGTGTGTGCCAGCCAGCCGCCTTTGATGCCAACCGCCGCCCCCTTTGACAACGCGAGGCCGTGGAAGAGGGCCGCGCCAACCGTGCCGCCCACCAAGCCGAAGAACGCGCCGTGACCGGTGCTGCGCCGCCAGAACATGCCCAGCAGGAACGTCGCGAACAAGGGCGCATTCACAAAGCCGAACACGAGCTGGAGCATGTCCATGATGTTATTGAATTTCGAGGCGAGGTAAGCGGCGCCCACGCTGACCAGGATGCCAAACACCGTCGCCCAGCGCCCCATCCAAAGATAATGATTGTCCGATTTTTTCGGCGCGATGTAGCTCTGGTAGATATCGTAGGTCCAGACGGTGTTGAACGCGGTGACGTTGCCCGCCATGCCGGACATGAAGGACGCCATCAGCGCGGTGAACCCGACGCCCAGCAGTCCCGCGGGGAAGTACTTCACCAGCATCATGGGAATGGTCATATTGTAGTCGATGCCTTTGGCCGGGTCGTGGTCCACGAAGGGCAGGAACTTGTCGCCTCCCTGATACAGGGCGATAGCGATCATGCCGGGCAGAATGACGAGGATCGGGAAGAGCATCTTGGGCACGGCGGCGATCAACGGCGTGCGCCGCGCGGCGGACATCGAGTTGGCCGCCATGGCGCGCTGGACGACGAGGAAGTCCGTGCACCAGTAGCCGAACGAAAGCACGAAACCCAGTCCCATCACCATGCCGAACCACTCGACGCCCATGGGATTCGCGGTGGTGCTGCCCAGGTGCGCCCACGAGGCCGACCAGGTGCCCGCCTCAAAACCCTGGCTGGTGGCCACCGGAATGAGTTTTTCCTTGAGGGCGGCCCAGCCCCCCACGTCCTTCAAGGCGAGATATACCAGCGGCGAAAAGCCCAGCACGATCATAAAGAACTGCAGCACCTCGTTGTAAATCGCCGAGGTGAGCCCGCCGAGGAAAATGTACACCAGCACAATGGAAGCGGAGATGGCGATGCAGGCATCGTAGTTCCAGCCGAGCAGGATTTCGAGGAGCTTCGCCAGCGCATGCAGCGAGATGCCCGACGAGAAAATCGTCATCACCGCGAAGGAAATGGCGTTGAAACCGCGGGTTTTTTCGTCGAAGCGCAGCTTGAGATATTCGGGCACCGAGCGCGCGCGCGAGCCGTAATAAAACGGCATCATGAAAATCGCCAGGAAAACCATCGCCGGAATCGCGCCCACCCAGTAGAAATGGCTGGTCATGGCGCCATATTTGGCGCCCGACGCCGCCATGCCGATCACTTCCTGCGCGCCCAGATTAGCCGAAAGAAAGGCCAGGCCGGTGACCCAGGCGGGAATGGAGCGGCCCGACAGGAAAAAGTCGGTGCTCCCTTTCATGTAGCGTTTGAGCGCCCAACCAATGCCAATGACGAAGACAAAGTAGGTGCACAAAATGACGTAATCGATCGCTGCCAACTGGATGCTCATAAATGCTCAGGGTTGTTCGAGTTGTCGCTTAACACGCGAACTAAATTAACACGCGATCTAAAGTTGCCGGGTCGATGGTTTTATCATTGTCGGGTTTTGCCACGCCCGTCAAGCCTTGCCCAAAAGGCATCCAGCGTTAATCCGCAATTGACGTTGGCTTGCCTGCCCGATTAAGGTGAATCGTCAAGCAACGAGCTTTTGACGATGGCCATGAAGACCTCGAAGTTGGTATTAAATTCATTATGAGCACGGGTTATCACATTGTGGTATGCGGCAGCGTGGTGCCGGATCCGCTCCAAACCCTGGAACCGATCGCCAGCCCCGCTGGACCAGCCCTGAAAAACGAGCTGATGCTGCCCGCCATTCTCGATCCCTGGGCAAGTCACAGCCTTTATGAAGCCGCCCACTTGGCCAAACAAAACCCCGGCAGCAAGGTGTGGCTGGTCAGCCTGGGGCCCAAGGCCAAACTCCAGCAAATGATGATGAATATCGCCCAAAAAGTCCCTTTCGAACTGGTCGCACTCGATGGCCTGGCGGGCGGATTCACCGAAGCCTTCGAAGTCGCCTTCGCCCTGTCCGACGCCATTCAGGCCATCCCCGGCCTCGATCGTTCGCGCCTTCTGGTTTTCGGCGGTTGGGAATCGGCGTCTCGCGGCGCCGGCGCCACCCTGCAGATTATTGGCGAACGGTTGGGCATCAGCGATCAATTCCAAGGCGTGGACCAGTTGACCCTTAATCCGGACGGCACGCTCCAGGTGCTGGAACGCATCGAAGGCGGCAAACACCAGGTTTCCACTTGCGCCGGCTTGCCCATCCTGATCGGCTGGGCCACCGGCAACCTGCGCGAGCCGCCTAACAATCCGCAGATTGGCATGGCCAATATGCGCACGGTCATGCCCGCCCTGCAGCGTGCCAAGCCCGTTAAAATTGGCGCTGAAGGCGTCACCTATGCCAGTGTCACCCTGCCCAAACAGAGGCGCGAAACCAAGGTGGTTAAAAGCATGTCGCCCGACGACATTGCCAAAGAAATCGCCACGTGGATTAACCAGTAATTTCGACTATGGAAACCGTTCTTTTCTTAACCTCGGTCGAACCCGATGGCACGCTGGCCAAGCCCGCCTTGGAAACCTTGAACGCCGCCCTATCCCTTGCCGCTGGCTTGGACAATGCCCCTCTCATTGTGGGCTTGGTTGGCGACGCGGCTCAGTCGGCCGCCAACACTATTGCCACCTGCGGCGCGGCGACCTTTCTCGCCGTCACCGGCGGCGATTTCACGTCCTCACGTTACGCCACCGATGCGGCAGCGGCTGAAGCGCTAGCCAAGGCCGCCCACGCGACCGTGATCATCGCCCCGGCCACCTCCCGTTGGTCCCGGGTCATGGCCGGCGTAGCGTGCCGGCTGGGTGGCCGCATCGATACTCATGCCACGGCAATCACGGTAACCAGCGGCGTCCCGTTGATCACCCGCTGGTATTATCGCCAACGCATGGTAGCCACCCAGCACCGGGCTCAACGTCCCTGGGTCATCACCCTCGACCCGGGTTGCGCCGAACCGTGGAACGGATCGGCGGGCATCGCCCAACTCGAATCCGTGACCGTGAATCTGCCCGCGACCGCGAAGCGGACTACGGTCGTGGGCCTGCAATCTCCGGCGGCCGACGCTCAAACGATTCGCCCGGACGCCAAACTCCTGTTTGTTGCCGGGGCCGGGTGGACCAAAAAACAAGCGGATGGCCAGATTCACGCGGAAGAAGCTCCAAAGCTGATATTGGATTTTCTAAAAAGCTCGCAAGCATCGCTGGGCGGCACCAAATCGGTGGTCGATCTGAGCGGCGAAGGCGAGGCCGTCCTGCCGTTCATGACGCATCTGAACCAAGTGGGGCAAACCGGTGCCACTCCGCGCCATGCCAAAGGCCTGGCCACCTGCTGCCATGGCGAAGAACCCCATGTGGTTGGCTGGCGCTTCGTCAACGAACGCCGCGTGATCAATACCGATCCCAATTGCAGTTGGACCCGGGGCAAAGCCGACGTGGTCTATGTCGCCGACGCCTTTGCCGTCATGCGCAAATTGAACGAACGGGTGGCCAAGAAATAGACAGCCAACAAAAGTAGGAGACGAGGTGACGAGGCTCAAATATTCCGTTCAGGCAACCTCTTAAAATTTCTCGCCGATGAAGCATACTGTCGTACGCCATGTGAAACTGTGCCTGCAAACGCCCACTTGACGCGGGAGGAGAGAATCGTTACTTTCCCTGATAAGCAGATCGCTGATTGCAGAGGTGAATTGTCGGCGATGCGGTTGGAACATTTTAACGGATAATGCGTACATGAAATCAATACCCTTCAAACACCACGGTTTCACTCTGATTGAACTGCTGGTGGTTATTGCCATCATCGCGATTCTGGCGGGCATGCTGTTGCCGGCATTGGCCAAAGCGAAAACCAAAGGTCAGGGCATCATGTGCATGAACAACAGCAAGCAATTGATGCTGGGTTGGATGCAATACGCATATGACAATGAAGACCGGGTTGTCAATAATTTCGGGGTTACTGAGACCGTCGCCGAAATAACCGGCAAAACGTTTCGGAACTGGGTGAACAACGTCATGACCTGGGGCATCGAGGAATACAACACGAACACCACGTATATTAAAAATGGCATCTTAGCCCCCTACACGGCTGGATCGATCGGCATCAATAAGTGTCCGGCCGACAATTACCTCAGCGCGGTACAACGCTCAAGGGGATGGAAAGCACGGACACGCAGCATGTCCATGAACGCCTACTTCGGCCCGTTTAAT
>JADGRT010000132.1 GCA_017880715.1 Verrucomicrobiia bacterium
TGAACAGCGACCGAGCGAACAACTGAACTTGGTTGGGCCGTGTTCTCGACGATTGCGGAGGTGAAGATGGCCGACACACGGGGAACCTCCTGGCGCAGGTGTTCAAAAAAATGATCCGATCGGATCAAAAAAGTGTACCGCGACAGGGCGAACAACTGAACTTGGTTGGGCAGTGTTCTCGTGGACGACTGCGGAGGTGAAGAAGACCGACCGCGTGCGGGCCGCTAGGGCTCCACCCATTTGCCTCGTTCACGGATCAGATCCACCAGGAGATCCACGGCTTCGGCTTCGGGGATATTGAATTTGACGGCGGTTTTACCGACATAAAGGTTGATTTTTCCCGGGGCTCCTCCGACATAGCCAAAATCAGCATCCGCCATTTCTCCCGGGCCGTTGACGATGCAGCCCATGATGGCAATTTTGATCCCCGGTAGATGCTGGGTACGCGCTTTGATGCGCGCCGTGACGGTCTGCAGGTTAAAGCGCGTGCGCCCGCAAGAAGGGCACGCCACGTAATCGGTTTTGAACGAACGGCAACCCGCAGCCTGCAAAATGTTGTAGGCCAAACGCAGGGCCAGCGCCGGATCGGCTTCTTCCCGGACGAGAATGGCGTCGCCCAGACCATCGACCAACAGGGAACCGATGACCACGGAGGCGCGCAGGAGTGCGATGGGAGGATCCAGCCTTGGACTGCCAACCCGCAGGCTGTCCTTGAGTAGCATCGGATTGCTAAGACCGTGCTGTTTCAACTTCGCGGCCAACAGACGAAACGCGGCGATCGGCGGCAATGGCACGCCATCCTGCACGGTGATTAATCGGTGTGGATTCGGCCTGGCGAAATCGGCCAGCGGATTTACTTCCAGGACATGGCACTCCTCCCAAACCGCTTCCGGCCGGACTGAGTCTTTAGCGGACAGGGTGGGGGCCACCCGTTCCTTTTGTGCGCGGGTAACCAGAACTCGCACCGTTTGCGTGCCACCGCATTGTGTGCCGCCCGGGAGGCCGATTTCCACTGACTCGCGCCGTTGAAAACTGAAGGGATCGAAAGGAAAATCCAGGTCGGGAACGTTCCGGTCATGCTGGGTCAGAACGGGGATTTGCGCCAACAAGTCACGGCAAACCGGAATTTCGTGCGGTGAATCTTCCGTCAAGGATACTCGGATGGTATCGCCCAGCCCGTCGCAAAGCAGCGAGCCAATGCCGATGGCGCTTTTAATGCGGCCGTCTTCACCTTCGCCCGCTTCGGTGACTCCCAGGTGCAGCGGGTAATTCCAGTCCGGCCCCAATTCCGCCAGCCGGGCGGTCAGGAGGCGATAAGCCTCGATGGTGACCTTGGGATTGCTGGCTTTCATCGAAAAGACCAGTTGCTGAAAATCGTGCTGGCGGGCGATGCGGGCGAATTCGAGCGCGCTTTCCACCATGCCGAGCGGGGTGTCGCCGTAGCGGTTTAGAATGCGATCGCTCAGCGATCCATGGTTGGCGCCAATGCGCAGGACGCGTCCCCGTTGGCGGCAAACCGAAATCAGCGGCGCCAGCCGTTCTTGAATGCGGACCAGTTCGGCGGCGTATTCCTGATCCGTGTACTCCTGGGTCGCGAATTTTTTCGTGTCGGCGAAATTGCCCGGATTGACGCGCACCTTTTCCACCCATTGAGCGGCTTCGAGAGCGGCAGCGGGCTTGAAATGAATGTCCGCCACGATGGGCGTGGCGCAGCCGCTCTGGCGAAGTTCGGCCACGATGAGTTTCAGGTTGGCCGCATCCTTGACGGTGGGGGCGGTGATGCGGACGATTTGACAACCCGCCTTCGCCAAGTCAAGCGTTTCGCGCACGCACGCGGCGGTATCCATCGTGTCGCAAGTGATCATCGACTGGATCGCCACGGGACAGGCGCCGCCGATGACAACCCCGCCGTGCTGAGGATCGCCGATGGCTATTTCACGAGTGACGCGGCGTTGGTAAGTGAAGGGCGAAGCGCAATACTTCATGGCTGGGACGGCGCGGGCGATGGGGCTGGAGTGGTGGTCTCGATTTGGGTGGGTCGTTTGAACATGGATGCGAATAAGTCCCAGCGCTTGAGGTCGTTGAAGGAAACGTAAAGCATGAATGAAATCAGCAGCACCGCGAAGGCGGTGGTGGTGTATTCCAGGACTTTGACGCTCATCGGCCGCCGGCGGATGGCTTCGATGATGGAAATCAGGATGTGGCCGCCATCCAGCACCGGCAGGGGCAGCAGGTTGAGAATGGCCAGGCTGACGTTCAGCAGCACCATGAAATTAAGCGCCAACCGGTAATCGGTGTTTACCTGCGACGCCAGCATGGCGAGGATGCCGACGGGCCCGCTCAGATCGCCGGCGCTGACGCCGGTTTGTTTCGAGTGGATGATCGCATTGACGGTGGCCACCGTCCGATTCCACACTTCGGCGATGCTGTCCCACGGGAGCGGTCCGGGCTTTTGCAGCCGGTATTGCAGCGGGGTGTTGGCAAATCGAATCCCGATGCGTCCGCGTTTCAACTGCGTGTCCATGATCGGGGTGAGGGTGACGGAGAGGCGCCGGCCGTTGCGTTCGACGACGACCTCGGATGGCTGGCCGGCCCGCTTGTTAATCAGCTCCATGAGTTGCTCGTGGCTGGCGATGGTGATGCCGGCGAACGCGACAAATTTATCGCCGGTTTTGAGTCCGGCGGCAGCGGCGGGTCGGCTGGGTTCCACCTTGCCAATGACGGGATGCTCCTGGGAATCCAGGTTGAGCATTTTTAGCCCGAGCGAATTGTCGGTTTTGGTGGTCAGTTGGTAAACCCTGGCGATCCCTTCCCGCTCGATCGTTACCGCCAGGACATTCGTGCGAGCCAGGGCGCTGATGCTGAATACGTCCTGCCAAGTGGTAGCCGGCTGACCGTCCACCGCTACGACCTGATCGCCCGGTCGAATGCCCAGTTTGGCTTCTTCAGAATCCGGGGCGACGTAGCCGATGATCGACGGATTCACCGGCACTGGAAGTCCTGCAAAGTAGATGAATGTGGCGATCGCGAAAGCGAACACGGCGTTCATGAACGGTCCGGAAAAGGCAACCAGGATTTTCGACCACGGCGAAGCTGGCGGGATGGTTTCAGAAGTTTCGTTAGGGCCCTCGATGGCCTCGGAGGTGACCATTTGCGGCAACTTGACGTAGCCACCCGCCGGAATTAAGCGCCAGGAGTACTCGATGCCATCCCGGGTCCAGCCCAGAATTTTAGGGCCAAAGCCGATGGCAAAGGCATCGACTTTCAGACCGCGCCGCCGGGCCATCCAGTAATGCCCGAATTCATGCACAAAGACCGCCGCGCCGAACAAAAAGACGACGGCGGCAGCCACATAAACGTAATTCAATATTTGAGCCATGATTTAATTAGCCAAAACGGCGGCATCGCTCCAATGTAACGGAGCTAGTCGCCGCAAGCAACCGGGGAAACAGACTCATTTAGGCGGTCCACCGCCGATGACATCCCAAGCGTCCCGGCGCGCTCCGGCATCGGCCTCCAGAATCTGGTCCAGCGTAGGATGCTCCAGACGTCGATGACGCCGCATGACCGTGGCCACCGTCTCGCTGATTTGATCGAATCGCAGGGATCCGTTACAGAAGGCTTCGACCGCGATTTCGTTCGCGGCGTTCAAAACCGCCGGGAGGGTGCCGCCTTTCTCGCCGGCTTCACGGGCCAGGTTAAGGGCGGGAAAACGTTCCAGATCCGGTTCCTCGAAGGTCAGGCTGCCTAACTTGGCCAGGTGGGTTTGGACCCGGTCGCTCGGCACGCGATCCGGATAGGTCAGGGCATATTGAATGGGCAGGCACATATCCGGGGTGGACAGTTGCGCCAGCAACGAACCGTCAACGAATTCCACCAGCGAATGCACGATGCTTTGGGGATGGACGATCACCCCCACGCGATCCATCCCCACGCCGAAGAGCCAGCGGGCTTCGATCATCTCGAGTCCCTTGTTAAACAGCGTCGCCGAATCGATGGTGATTTTCCGTCCCATGACCCACGAAGGATGCTTCAGGGCGCGCTCCACGGTGATTCCTGGAAACTCTTCCTTCGCGGTATTGCGGAAGGGACCGCCCGAAGCGGTCAGCCACAAACGACGCACCGACGCGGCGGGTTGGTTGTCCAGGCACTGGAAAATGGCCGAGTGCTCGCTATCGACGGTTAGCACGCGGACGCCGTAGCGCTGGGCTTCCCGCATGACGATTTCGCCGGCCATCACGAGGATTTCCTTGGAGGCGACCGCGATGTCTTTGCCGGCCCGGATGGCGGCCAGCGCCGGTTGCAGGCCGGCCGTGCCCACGATGGCGATCAGGACGATCTGCGCCGCTGGGAGCGTGGCCAGTTTGATCAAGCCTTCGGGACCCGAAAAAACCTGGATTTTAGTGCCCAAAACATTCTGCAATGCGCGCGCCTTTTCGGGATCGGCGAGGCTGATGGCCTCGGGTTGGTGGCGCCAGGTTTGCTCGGTCAACAGTTCCGCATTGTTGCCGGCCGCCAGGCCGACCAGTCGGAGGCGATCGGGCAAATCCAGGGCGACCTTGAGGGTGCTGGTGCCAATCGAGCCGGTGCTGCCTAACAGAACGACGTTTCTCATGGGTGCGTCAAAATGTGCCGCAAATACAAATACATCAGCGGCGCATTAAATAACAGACTGTCTAGCAAGTCGAGGATTCCGCCAATGCCAGGCAGATACCGCCCCGAGTCCTTTACCCCAGCCTCGCGTTTGAACAGCGACTCGATCAGGTCCCCGAGGACCGCCGTCAGGCTCAGCAGCACTCCCAGGATGGTGGCATGGGTCAGATTCATGCCGGCCAGTTTTCCCTGGGCAAGATGCGCGAACCAGAGGCTGGCGCCGGTGGAAACGACCACCGCGCCTGCCAAGCCTTCCCAAGTCTTGCCGGGACTGACGCGCGGAATCATTTTGTGACGGCCGATGAGCGAACCGACGACATAAGCGCCCACATCGCTGAATTTGGTGACCAGGATGAAATAGAAGACGTAAAGCGGTCCGTTGATCTGGGGGAAAAAAATGATTTTTTGAATGAAGTTCAACAGCCAGGGCACATACATCAGTCCGAACAGGGTGGTGGAAATGGCCAGCAACCCCGCCGGATTTTGCCGGGAAACAAACTGCCGGACGCACAGGCCCAGCACGAAAATGATCAGGAAACTGGTCTCGAAATCGTTCGCTTTGGAGGGCAATACCACGGGAACCCAGCGGCCGGAAAAATAAAAAAAGGTGCAACCCGTCAGCAGCAAGCCGCCATAGATCCCCCAGTGCTTGAAACAGACCAGACCGCGCTTTTCCACGAGCTGATAGAATTCGGCCAAACCCAGCCCGGCCAGCGTCATCATGACGATCAGAAAAACGTAATCTGAAATCTGCCGATGACCGGAGAATAGAGCCGCCAGGATGACGCTCCACAGGACGACAAAGCTCAACAACCGCCGCAGAAAAACTGCGGTCTTGGACGGCGCGGCGGCCGTGATAGGAGGAGCTTCACTGGACATGCTAACGACCATGCGCCATCCCCGCGCGGCTGTCGAGTTTGCATTTTAATAGCGCACGGGTTTGTGCCCGTGCGCTTGATCCTAGGGCCGTTTCCGTTCGGGGACACTATTCCGTCACGGTGATCGTCTTGCTTCTCTCAATCCTGTTTCGAGGCAGATTTGGCGGCTTCTATGAGTTCCCAGAACTTGGGATTATCCTGGAGGGCTTCGTCTTCACCGGTCGGGAGGCTGGACCGGAAGAGAAAATCTTTGAGGGTGTTGCGGTTGAGGATGCGGTGGACCACAATTCCGAGGTCATGGCGCTCGAAATAAACGCGGTAATCACCCAGCCGGAGTCGGTGCAGGGTGCGTCCGGCCTGCTGCACCAGTTTGCCAAAGCGTTCCTGCAAGTCCGTGCGCATCATGTCTTGCGGCAGACCTCGAAATTCACCCAAGATGAACAATTGCAGTTCCTTGGGCATCTTTGACAACTCGACGGCGCTGGTTGGGTTGAAAATGATCTGAAATGGTCGCATGCTAATTGTAAAAACCCGCAACGTTGAACGAAACGTCCGCGGGATTTGGTAGCGCGTACGGGAATCGCACCCGTCTTTCAGCCTTGAGAGGGCCGTGTCCTAACTGATAGACGAACGCGCCACTCAACCTAAGCGGCGTCCAGACTAATGAAACGCCATCGGATGTCAACCCCCCAAATCCCCACGACCGCAAAACCACCGAGTTGGAAGCCAAGGTTTTCTCCGAACATAGCTGACTCAGCATCAGCATCGAACCGGTTTGAGCGCATGTTGATGCAGCAACTCATCGTAGCGATGCCCCTTTGCCAGCGCCGCAAGCAGAATCCGGGCGCACGCATGGGCATCCGAGGCGGCATCATGGTGTTTGAGCGGTATCTGTAAATGACGGCAAACGTCCGATAATTTGGTGGGGAAAAGATTCCAGATGGTCCGCGCCACCTTGACCGTGCATACAAAGGGAACCTTGACCGGTTCCAGGCTGGCCATCTGGCAGCAGGCGTGCAGAACCGAACGATCGAAGGATGCATTGTGGGCCGCAATGAAATCAATCCCGGCCAGCCGTTTTTCAACCTCCGCCCACAACACCCCGAACCCCGGCTTGCTTTTCACGTCATTCCACGAGATGCCGTGAAGATAGGTAAAGCAAAAATCGCGACGCGGTGGACGAATCAGGCTCGTCCAGGTATCAACGATGTTATCCTTATCGACGATCGTTACGGACAACGCGCAGGCGCTGTCACGGCCATAATCAGCCGTTTCAAAATCCAGGGCGGCATACCGCCCCGTCAAGGGCGCCTCAATTCGCTTGCTCGCGGCTTTACGCGAAGCCACTTTACGAACGGCTTTTTTAGGGATTATAGGCATGATTGGCTTTTAATACCCTAATTTTGCCAGCTCGCTCTGCAACGCCAGTTGAAACTCCTGCACGTCAGCAGGAGGGGGGCGATACCCCTTTTCGGCCGGGGCCATCCCCAGGTGTCCGAATTGGTCGAGGTTCCAGCTCGCTTGTTTGCCGTCGCTGAACGTTACCGATCCGCTCACGACCGAGCCCGGCTTGGTTATTTTATCCAGCGTGACCTTGACGTTGCCGGCGCCCGTGGCGGGTTTCATTTCCGGTCCGGGTAATTCTTCTTCCAACGCGTCTAAATCTTCCAGTTCAGCGGCCGACTCGTCCGTGGCGGATTGGGCAGGCACATTGGGTTTGGGAGGGGGCGCGGGAATTGGATCCTTGGGAATAACCTTCAAGTCATCCAGGAGGAAACGGACCTCCATGTAAGTCAGCTTGATTCCCAGTTCTGATTCCAGCCGCTTTTGGATCTCGGACAATTTGAGTCCCTCGGCGATCCAAGCAGCCACGGTTTGTTTCTTTGCCTCATCCAGGTTCATAATTAATCTAGCTCTATTGGGCGATATTATGCCTGGGGATTCAACTCAAATCTTAAAACTTTGTGTCAGGGCGTGCGCATCTCACTTTTTTCCGACACCCAATACCTTGTGGATCTGGAGCGCGGACATTCTTGTCCGCCTCTTCGTTCTGGTCAACGCCCAAGCGGACAG
>JADGRT010000133.1 GCA_017880715.1 Verrucomicrobiia bacterium
GCGGTGACAACAATGTGACCGTCTATTACTTGGGTGGGACCACGGGTTGGGGTCCGACGTTTGCCGATCGTCCGACCGCGCTGTGGAACCCGCAGGTGCAGACCAGCGCTACCAGCTTCGGTGTGCGGACGAATCAATTCGGGTTCAACATTGCCTGGACCAGCGGTCAGGCCGTCGTGGTGGAAGCCTGCACGAACTTGGTCAATCCCACCTGGTTTCCGCTGCAAACCAACACCCTCAACGGCGACTCGTTCTATTTCAGCGACGCCCAGTGGACGAATCTTCCCGGACGTTTTTACCGCCTCCGCTCGCCGTGAGGCGCGAGAGCGGTAGGTGGTTTACAGCCCGTTAATAAAGTAGGAGACGACGTGAGGAGTCTCTAAATAGGCCTTCGTTCCCGAAGAAATTTGAGACTCGTTACCTCGCTAAGCGGACAGAATGTCCAATGCCGTCATCCCGGAGGGATGGCTGAGAATAGCCCAGCGTTTCAACGCTGGGACCGGGGTCCGGGTGTGCCAAGTCCCGAAGGAACGGCTGAGAATCGCCAGCGCAGCCGTCCCTTCGGGACTCAACCGTCGATCCATCCGCACCCGGCGTTGAAACACCGGGCTATTTTCAAGAGTCCCTCCGGGACAAAAACACGGCCTCCGGGCGGCACCTATAGCTCGAATCCTAGTGGCATTGGACAGGAATGTCCGCGCTCCTTTCCATGGTGTCGAACGCAGCGAATAAATGCGCCCGACGGCGGCGATCCTAATAAACCCGCCGGAGGTTCGAGGGCAGGATGTTGAGTTCGGACCGATACTTGGCCACGGTCCGGCGGGCGATATGGATGCCCTTCGCTCCGAGCAACTTCACGATTTCCTCATCGGACAGGGGCTTCCGGGTGTCCTCCTGTTTAACCAAATCGACCACGATATCCTTGATGCTGGTGTTGGAGACCCCGCTGCCATCGGCCATCTTCACGCCCGCCGAGAAAAAGAACTTCATTTCGTAAACCCCTTGAGGCGTTTCGATATATTTTCCCGAAACGGCACGGCTCACCGTGGTTTCATGCACCCCCACCACCTCGGCCACCTGCAACATGGTCATCGGCTTCAGGAAGGCGATCCCGTGGTCCATGAATCCCCGTTGCCGGCTGACGATTTCCTGGGCGATTTTGATAATCGTCTGCTGCCGCTGGTGCAGGCTTTTAATCAGGAATTTCCCCGCGCGGATTTTTTCGCGGATATAATCCCGCACCTCGGCCGAGCTATCCGCCTTGGCCATCAGATCCTTGTAAGTATTGCTGATGCGCAAGTGCGGGACGTAATCGTTGTTGGTGGTGACCCCGTAATCGTCTCCCACCTTTTGCACGAACACCTCGGGCACGACATACTGCTGGTCAACGTTGGAAAAATCGCGGCCCGGCCTGGGTTCCAGGTGGCTGATGCGCTCGGCGGCCTCCTGAATCTGCGCCACGGTGGCATTCAACTGCCGGGCCAGATCCGGGAAGCGGTGTTTGCCCACCGCGTCCAAATGATCGCGCACCAGCCGGTACTCGAGACTGTCCTGGCGGCTGGCCCGCTCCAATTGCAGCAGCAGACACTCGCGCAAATCGCGCGCCGCAACGCCCGGCGGATGAAAGGTCTGGACGACCGTCAACACCTCGCGGATTTTATCGGCCGGAATGTTCGTCGAGAAAGCCAGTTCGTCAACGGTGGCCTGCAAATACCCGTGATCGTCGATATTGCCGACAATCATTTCGGCTATGGACTGCTGCTCGCCGGTCAAGTCCGAGGTGCGGACTTGTTCCAAGAGCACCTCCTGCAGGGAAGTCCCCGCCACCAGCGAATCGAACATGTACTGCCGCTTCTCCTCTTCCTCCTCCTTTTGGCGCAACGGCACATTGGTCTGGCTGAAATGATCGCGCCATTCCTGATCCAACCGCACCAAGCGCTCGAACTCCGCTTGAAAATCATCGACGGGCGAGTGGGAGGGTTTCTCGGTCGCCGGATCGAAAAGCACCTCGCGCGGCGGCTCCGCCGGGTCCGCCAGCGAAACAATCTCCTCACCTTCCGGCGTGGTCTTGAGATCGGCATCGATATCCGCGATTTCCTCCAGGATCGGGTTTTGTTGCAGCTCCAGCTCAACCAAGGCCTTCAATTCCAAAGTCGGCGCCTGCAGGAGGGCCAGCGACTGCTGCAACTGGGGTGCCAGCACCTGCGACAACGTCATCTTCTGAGACAAATAAAGGCCTTGTGCCATGGGCGGCAATTTAACGAACATGGGTCGCCGGCTCAAGGTGTATCGGCACGATGATTGCTTTTCAATATTCCTGCCAAATAAACGTTGCCCGCTCCGCCCTCACCACCTAGCTTTCGTCCTGTGTCTGTTCAGCTCACCATTTTGGGCAGCGGCTCCGCGGGTAATTGCGCCTACTTGGAAACCACGGAAACCCGGCTCCTGATCGACGCCGGATTCAGCGGACGCCAAATCCGCCAGCGTCTGGCCGCCATCGGTCGCACCCCCGAGACCCTGCATGGCATCCTGATCACCCATGAACACAGCGATCACACCCAGGGATTGGCCATTCTGGCGGCCAAACTGGGCATTCCGGTCTATTGCAACCGCCAGACTAAGGAAGCCATCGAAGCCCAGTGCCAAACGGCCTTAAAGGGTCGCGTGTTCCAAACCGGAGCCACCTTCGACATCGGCGATCTGGCGGTGGAAACCTTCACCGTGCCGCATGACGCCTATGACCCGGTCGGCTTTCTGGTGCGCACCAGCCACGGCAATTTCGGATGGGTCACCGATCTGGGCCACGTCACCAAATTGGTCGTGCAACGCATGCGTGCCGCGCACGTCCTCACGCTGGAAACGAATCACGATGTCAAACTGCTGCAGGACGATCCGAGACGCCCCTGGAGCTTGAAACAACGCATCCTTAGCCGGCATGGACATCTATCCAACGCCGCCGCCGCCGATGCCCTCCAGGAAATTGTGACCGCGGATCTTCGCCATGTCTATCTGGGCCATCTCAGCCGCGATTGCAATCGTCCTGAACTGGCGCAGCGGACGATCACGGAACGCCTCGATCAAATCGGCGCCGGCCACGTGCGCGTTGAACTTACGTGTCAGGCCCATGCCTGCCCCACCTTGCGCCTGGGATCCGATCCTCTTCCCTCAACCCAAACTCAAATCCCGCTCCAGATCCAGGATGTCAGCGCCGAAGAACCTGCCTGAAACAGGGCATTGTTTCCAGCCGCTAGGTTCTTCGCAGTATTCAGGCGGCACTTACTACTGCTCCTGGCCGTTGCACCAGAACCTGGAAGGCGCGCCCGAGGTGTTCGGGATGGATAAGCGTCTGGAACTGCCTCGTCTGAACCGCGTCCCAGGCAACTCCGGCAGCCCACATTTGCGCCGCGATGCGAGTCAGGAATTGTGACTGACTGGCAAAAATGTCCAGGCGCAACCCCATTCGTTCGCCGGCCTTTATCAAAGCCGTAAAATCGACGTTGGCCGTCAGGTCCTGCTCGCCAGGCCGGGCCAGCAGATCCGTCGCCAGACGATGGCCGGCGTACGCTCGTAAAGTGCCGTTTGCCCGGCCGGGAGCAAACCGCTGTTCGGCCGTCAAACCGTAATCGACGGCGACCAGCCAGCCGGACCGCAATCGCCGGGCCGCCTCTTCCCACCAAATCGTGGCGGCCGGACACAAATCCACCGTGAATCCATCCGGCAGCACGGCCCTGAGCTCCGGGGGCGTGTTGTCCAACTCGGCCGCGACCGGCGGATTTCCTGGCATCCGCACCCAATCGAACCGGCCGCCTTCCCAAGTCACACCCCATTCGAACCAAGCTGCGGATTCCCGGCTCCATCCCAGCCGATGGACCGGGAACGCATCCAACAATTCGTTGGAAAAAACCGCTCCGCGAACGCCCGTCGCCGGCAGGGCGGCCCAGTTGGGAAACCATTTCGTCTTGGAAAGCCACCGGCTCAAAGCCTCCTCCTGCCACTGTCGCCGCTTAACCGACGGCTCCAAAATCCAATACTCCATCCGCTCCCAGCAGTCCGGTCTCTGACGCTCGAGGGCCATCAGGAAATCGGCCGCCAATCGTCCATCATGCGCCCCGGCTTCCAGCCAGATCAGGGGTTGGTCGCGCCCCGCCGCGGCCCATTCGGCAAATTGCCACGCCCACAGGCCGCCAAACAGGGGTCCGACGCTCACGCTGGTGAAAAAATCGCCGCGTTTTCCCACGCGTGACGCGCGGCGCTCATAGTAGCCGTGCTCCGGATGATAGAGCGCCAGTTCCATGAACCGGGCGAACGTCACGGGGCCCGCCGCCGCCAGCATTTCCTTTAGGATGGAATTCAAGTCACTCAAGGGTTGCACTCTCCGGAGCCTATGCTTTAATGGCCGCCAAGAATATCAGTTCTGATTCGTTATGGCAAAAATTGACGCGTTCTTCAATTTGATGCTCGAGCAAAAGGCCTCGGATTTGCATCTGTCCTCGGGCAATCCTCCAATGCTGCGGATCAATGGCGAACTGCACCGGGTCGAGTATCCGCCCCTGGAAAACGACGCCCTCAAGGGCATGCTCTACGAAATTACCCCGGAATTCAAAATCAAGATCTATGAAGAAAGCGGGGACGTGGACTTCGGCTACGAAATCCCCACCGTCTCCCGTTTCCGCGTCAATTTCTTCAATCAAAAGAACGGCGTTGCCGCCGTGTTTCGCCAGATTCCCTCCAAGGTGCTCTCCTTCGAGGATTTCGAGAACATTGGCGCTCCCCTGCCGCCGGTGCTTAAAAAGTTCGCCATGCTAAACAAAGGCCTGGTCGTGGTGACCGGCCCCACCGGCTCCGGCAAGTCCACCACCCTGGCCGCCATCGTGGATTACTGCAACCGGAACCGGCGCGACCATATCATCACCATCGAAGATCCCATCGAATTCGTCCACGAAAGCAAAACCTGCCTGGTCAACCACCGCGAAGTCGGCCTGCATACCCGCTCCTTTGCCGCCGCCCTGCGCGGCGCCTTGCGCGAAGATCCCGACATCATCCTCGTCGGCGAAATGCGCGATTTGGAGACGATCGAGCTCGCCCTCACGGCGGCGAGCACCGGCCACCTGGTTTTCGGCACGCTGCACACCTCGAGCGCCGCCAAGACGGTGGATCGTATCATCGATGTCTTTCCCGCCGACCAGCAGAACAAAATCCGCGCCACCTTGTCCGAGGCGCTGAAAGGCGTCATCGCCCAAAACCTGTTCCGGCGCATCGACAAAAAAGGCCGCGTGGCGGCCCTCGAAATCCTGGTCTTCACCACCGCCATCGCGAACCTGGTCCGCGAAGGCAAAACGCACCAGATCCCCGGCATGATCCAGGTCGGCAAGAAACTCGGCAACCAGCCGCTCGACGACGCGATCCTGGACCACTTGAAGATGAAGCGTATCGCACCCGAGGAAGCCTACGACAAATGCCTGGACAAGAAAAAGTTCCGGCCGTTCCTGGCCACACCGCCCGATGACGACGACATTTGAGCGACTTTGACACCCCCGACGATTATGCGCCGCTTAGAATTGGATTATCTATTGGAATGCATGCTCGCCATGGGCAATGACGTGTCGGATTTGAATTTCACGGTGGATAAACCGCCCCAAGTGGAAGTCAACGGCGTGCTGACCCCCGTAGCCATCGATCCTCCCATCACCAGCCTGACGCCGTTTCAAACCGAACTGGTCGCCCTCAACCTCATGGGCGGAAACCGGCGGCTCATCCAGGATCTGCTCAAAACCGGCTCGTGCGACACCTCGTATTCGCTGGTCGATAAAGCCCGCTTCCGGGTGAACATTTTTTCGCAGCGCGGCAATTACTCCCTGGTGCTGCGCAAATTGAACACGCTGATCCCCACGCTGGCCAGCATGAAACTGCCGGCCATTTTCGGCGAGGTTGCCAAAGAGAAAACCGGCCTGGTCCTGGTCACCGGCGCCACCGGCTCCGGCAAAACCACCACCCTGGCCGCCATCCTGAATGAGGTGAACGAAACGAAACCCGTCCACGTCATCACGTTGGAAGATCCCGTGGAATTCATCCATCCCCAGAAAAAGGCCACTTTTAACCAGCGGGAAATGGGCAATGATTTTGACTCCTTCTCCAACGGCCTGCGGGCCGCCCTGCGCCAGGCCCCCAAAATCATTCTCGTCGGCGAAATGCGCGACCGCAACACGGTGGAGATCGGCCTCAGCGCCGCCGAAACCGGCCACCTCGTGCTCAGCACGCTGCACACGATCGACGCCGGCCAAACCATCAACCGCATCCTGGGCATGTTCGACCTCGAAGAGCAAAAACAGATCCGCATGCGCCTGGCCGACACCCTGCGCTGGATTATCAGCCAGCGCCTGGCGCCCAAGATTACCGGCGGCCGCCACGCTTTGATTGAGGTGATGGGATCCAACCTGCGCACCCAAGAGAGCATCCAAATGGGGGAAGTCGAGGGCAAAACCTTCTACGAGATCATCGAATCCAGCTATCCGTTCGGGTGGCGCACCTTCGACCACGCCTGCCTGGAGGCTTTCGATCAAAATATCATTTCGGAGGAAAGCGCGATTCTTTACGCTTCGAGACGCGGCGTGGTAACCCGAGGCATTGACCAGATGAAAAAGCAACGCGGGGAAATCTCCAGCCACCTCAACCGGCTGCAATTAAAAAGCGATGCGCCGCTGGCCGCGCAAGCCCCGCCACCGACCGCGCCGCCGCCCCCCTCGTCGCGGTTCTTCAAACTGAAATAGGCTTATGCCGATCGATTTCGAATTTGTCAGCCCGGATGATAAACCCGCCTTGCTGGCGCTGACCACGCCGGAATGGCAGGCGCAAGGCCGCACCCTCCTCACCGAACTGGATTACAAACCCCACGAGGCCGCCAACCACGACGATTTCTTTAATCGCTTCAACCGCACCCGGTACCAGCTCGTGCTGATCGAGGAGTGCTTTGACTCCTCGTCCCCAGCCGAAAACCGCTCGCTCAAATACCTCCAAAGCCTGATTATGGGCCAACGGCGCTACGCCATCATCTTTCTGATCAGCGAGCAGTTCCCCACCCTGAGTTCCATGCACGCCTTTCAGCAAAGCGTGCATGCGGTCATCCATCCCCGCGACCTGGACAAGCTCAAACCCATCGTTCAACAGGTGGTGGCCGACCAGGACTTGTTCCTGCACGTCTTTCGCGACGCGCAGCTTGAAATCACCGCGGGGGGTAAATAACCGCCGGGATCGGTTCGCTTGCGTCCAGCCCGGCCGCCCTTGTTGCCTACGCCCCACCCCTCATCCAAACCGGCCCGCCAACGCCTGGATCAAGCCCTGGTGGAACGCGGGCTTTGTGCCAGCCGCGAAAAGGCCCAACGCGCCGTGCTGGCGGGCCTGGTCAAAATTAACCGGCAACCCGCGCGCAAACCCAGCGATGCCATCAGGTCATCGGATGAGCTCACCGTGACCGCGCCCGAAAAATTTGTCAGCCGCGGCGGCTACAAACTCGAACATGCCCTCGCTTATTTCCAAGTGGAAGTGTCCGGCTTGACCGCGATCGACCTGGGCGCCTCCACCGGCGGATTCACCGA
>JADGRT010000134.1 GCA_017880715.1 Verrucomicrobiia bacterium
CACTCTCAGAACTCACGTTGTGCGGGTTTCACCTTGATCGAATTACTTGTGGTGATCGCCATTATCGCCATTTTGGCGGCCATTCTTTTACCGGCCCTGGCCAGGGCGAAAACCAAGGCCCAGCGCATTACCTGTTTGAGCAATGAACATCAGATGGCAATCGCGCTGTTCGTGTACGCCAGCGAGAGCCAGGACAAATTGCCCACGGGAGGTACCGCGGCTTTTAATGCATGGGATCTCGCATCCACTGTGGCTGCGAGTATGTTAAACAACGGCGTCACGAAAAAGACTTTCTACTGCCCCAGTACAGCCCCGGAATACGATGACGATATCAATTTTCTCAAACCTAATCCCAGAAGTCTTTGGTTTTTTAACCAAAGAGCGGACGAGGGGCAACCAGGATGGAATCCCGCTGGTTTTAACATCATTGGATACGCTATGTCGTTCCCGGGAATTACAAGCAGCGGCGCACGTTATCTGTACACTACGAATATAAATAAAACGATGGGCTACGAAAAGTATCCTGGTGGTCTCACGGTTCCCAATTCGGATCGGGTCATATTCGCGGACAACATAATGTCGTTTAATAATACGGATAATCATGCCAAATGGGCAAGTGGTGTAAAAACTACTTTTTACGGCATGACGGGCAGCTTTACGACAGATGGCAGGAACTTGTATAAACATTTTAGCTCACATCTCAACGCGCACTTCGCCGGGGGTGTTCCAGATGGCGGAAATGTCACATTTAAAGATGGCCATACGGAATGGCGCAAGTTTGCGGATATGGAGCAACGGGCAACTGGCTCGAGTTGGGGTTTTTGGTGGTGAGGGTGTCCGCGCCAATCGTTGCGGATGACTTACACTGCCTGAATGAAAACGCCCGCCAGCGCTGAAATCTTAACTCCGAAGCCGAAAGTCCGCAGTACGAAATCTCTTTGCGTTAGCCCGAAGGTTTCGGAGTTGGGTCCTCGGATTTCAGATTTCTTTCGGCCTTCGGCGTTCGGATTTGGGCTTGGTTGTTTTGTTTCCTGTAGCTTTGTGTCGCCTCCTCCCGTGGCCCATCTTCTGGCGCGGCTACCCTGGCTACCCAAGCTGTAGTATCAATAATCTTATGAAAAACTTCAATCGTTTTGTATTGGCAGGTGTTTGTCTGGCGCTCGGGTCCTCGTCGGCCCCGGCCCAAACGGGTACCGTCACCATCCAGGCCAGCCAGCCGGCGGCCAACATCAGTCCCAATCTATTCGGCATTTTCTTCGAGGAGATTAACATGGCGGGTGATGGCGGAATTTATGCCGAACTGATCCGCAACCGAGGGTTTGAAGACGGATCAACACCAGTCAACTGGACACTCGTGACCAGTGGTGGCGCCGCCGGAAGCTTCGCGCTCAACACGTCCCTGCCGTTGAGCCCGAGCAACACGCATTCGCTCCTGCTGACCATGACGAGCGGCACCGGGAGCGTCGGCGCGGCCAACAGCGGCTATTATGGGATACCATTGACGAGCGGCGCCACCTACAACCTCGGTTTTTATGCCCGCGCAGCCAGCGGTTTCAGCGGGAACATCACCGTTTCGCTGGAGAGCGCCAACGGAGCCACCATTTACGCGCAAAGCACCGTCAGCGGGCTGACCACGGGCTGGCAACACTTCACGATGGCGCTGGTCCCGAACGCGACCGATCCTTCGGCGCGGCTTGCGCTGCGGATTTCCCAAAACGGTTCGGTTTACCTGGATTTTGTTTCGCTCTTCCCGACGGTGACTTTCAACAACCGTACCAATGGATTCCGCCCCGATCTCGCCAATATGCTGGTCAACCTGAAACCGTCGTTCCTGCGTTTCCCCGGCGGCAATTGGGTGGATGGCTACGGCGTCGCTAACGCCTATAATTGGGAATTGACGGTTGGCGACCCCGCCAATCGGACTCCACGGAATGGCACTTGGGGTTACATGGTTGATAACGGCCTGGGCTATCACGAGTACCTCCAGTTGTGCGAGGACATCGGCGCGACGCCATTGCTTTGCGTCAACGCCGGCATGGACGGGAACCAGAATGCCGTTCCGCCCAGCCAGTTGGGGCCGTGGGTGCAGGTGGCGCTGGACGCGATTCAATACGCGAACGGCGACACCAGCACCATCTGGGGCGCGCAGCGCGCCGCCAATGGTCATCCGGCGCCATTCAATCTGCAATACATCGAAATTGGAAACGAAAACTACGGCGCGTCCTACAACACCAATTACGGGATATTCTACTATGGGATTAAGTCGAATTATCCCTCCATCCATGTCATCGTCAATTCACAGGGGAGTGTTCCAACATCGGCTCCGCTCGAAATCGTGGATGAACATTTCTATCCGAACGCTTCCCAAATGGCCCAGAATGCGACCCTTTACGACAGTCGCAGTCGGAGCGGGCCCAAGGTGTTTGTCGGCGAATACGCGGTGGTGTCGGGGGGGTTTGGCGTCCCCTCTAACCTGGCCACGCTTCAGAACGCTGTTGCCGAAGCCGCTTGCATGACCGGATTCGAACGCAATTCGGACCTCGTGCAAATGGCCTGTTACGCGCCCTTGTTCTGCAACGTGAGCAACGTGAACTGGACTCCCGATTTGATTTATTTCAACGGCACGAACGTGTATGGCACGCCGTCTTATTACGTTCAGCAGATGTTCAGCTTGAACCGCGGCGACGTGGTGCTCCCGACAAGCGTGTCCGTCTCGGGCAATCCGCTCTACGTTTCTTCCAGCCTTGTTCTGTCGTCGGGCCAGATCATCGTCAAGACCGTCAACGTCAACAGCAGCGCGATTTCCACAACCTTCAATCTGAATGGCGTGGCTTCCATCGCCTCCAGCGCCACGACGATTCAGCTTACCGGCAACGCCGCGGATACGAATTGGTTCGGGTCGCCGCGCCGCATTTTCCCTGTGACCAACTCGATTGGCGCCGCGGGCACGAACTTCACCGTCTCACTGCCGGCCAATTCCCTGACGATCTTCAAATTGCAGGGCAGCGGATTCAGCAGCGTCACGAATTTGCAGTTCCAGTTCTTGTCCCCGATCCATCTCAATCAGTCGGTGCCGAGTACCCTCTCGGGCCAGGCTTCAGGGCAGACCTTCAATCTGGCCGGCAACTACGCTGTCACCTACACTTCGATGGACCCCACGGTCGCGGTGGCCGATGCCTACGGGATTGTTTCCGGGACGGGCATTGGGACGACGGCGATCGTGGCGAGCTACGCTGGAATTTCCGCCACTCAATCCGTGCAGGTTTTGCCACCACTGCCGACACCGCCGACGCAATTGATTCATCGTTACAGTTTCAATGACGGCACGGCAAACGATTCCGTCGGCAGCGCCAACGGCACCTTCCGCAACGGGAGCGGCGCCTCCTCGATCTCCGGCGGGCAGTTGAATCTGAAGGGTTCGACCAACGATTACGTTAACTTCGGCTCGGGCATCATCTCCACGAACACCCTCACCACGGGCGCGGTCACGTTCGAAGCCTGGGCGTCGTTCAATTCGGCCAACACCGGCTGGTCGCGGCTGTTTGACTTTGGCGCCAGTTCCGGCATTCAGGGCGCGAACTACATTTTCCTGTCGCCGAACAACGCGAACAATGGCGGCAACGCGCGGATGGCGGTCACCGACGGCGTGGGCAACGGCAATGAAACCGGTTTCAACACCGGCAATCTTCTGGGCCGGACCAATCTTCATATCGTGGCTGTGTTCAACCCGGCTCAGAACCGGCAGTTTCTCGGCCTCTACACCAACGGCGTCCTGGCCGCCTCGACTTCGACCGGCAGCAAACAGATCGCTTCCATCAACGATGTCACCAGCTTTCTCGGGCATTCTCATTGGTCCAACGATCCGGGCCTGAATGGTTCGATCGACGAGTTTCGGATTTATGACGGCGAGTTGAACACGAACCAGATCGCCGCGACCCAGGCGCTCGGGCCGAACCAGGTCTTGAGCACATCCAGCCCGACTCTAAGCGCCTCTCTCGCCGGCCCCGACCTCACGCTGTCGTGGCCGCTGCCCGCGGCCGGGTTCGGGCTGATGACGCGGACCAACTTGAGTCTCGGCGACTGGGTCCAGGTCACGTCGCCGACTCCGCAAATCATCGGAAATCATTGGCAGGTCATCATGCCGGTTGCCCAAAACACACAGTTCTTCCGCCTGGTGGAATAACGCGAATATAAACCCAAAAACCAAAAACAATGAAAAAACTCATTACGCTCTCGATTTATGCAACGGCTGCAGTCTCCTGTCTCGCGGCTAACCCAATGTTCACTGTGGATGCGAGCCATCCCGCGGGGAAGGTCAGCCCGAAGCTTTACGGGCTGATGACCGAGGAAATCAACCATTGTTACGACGGCGGGCTTTACGCGGAGTTGATCCGCAACCGCGCCTTCCTGGACGACCCTGCAGCTCCGGTTCATTGGTCGGTGGTGAACGACAATGGCGCCGCGGCAACCATTGCGCTCGACCCGACGAATTCCTTCAATGACAAGCTCACAACGAGCTTGCGGTTGACGGTGACCAAAGCTGCGAAGGACCAGCCGGCAGGCGTGGCGAACAGCGGGTATTGGGGCATTCCGGTGCAGCCAAACACACGTTACCACGCCTCGCTTTGGGCCAGGGCCGAATCCGGTTTTTCGGGACCGCTGACGGTTTCGATTGTGAGCGAGGACGGTCGCTCGGTTTACGCTTCGGAAAAAATTGCCAAACTCAACGCCCAGTGGAATCGCTGTGAATTGACTCTCAACACGGGCAAAGTCGCTCCGACGGCCAACGCGCGTTTCGTCATTACTCTCGATCAACCCGGAACCGTCTGGCTCGGTTTGGTCTCGCTCTTTCCGCCGACCTGGAATGATCGTCCGAACGGGCTGCGCAAGGATATCATGCAGATGTTGGTGGACTTGAACCCGAAGTTCCTGCGCTTTCCGGGCGGCAATTATCTCGAAGGCAACACCGTCGAAAATCGCTTCCCTTGGAAGAAGACGCTCGGCCCGATCGAAGAACGCCACGGTCATCCGTGTCCGTGAGGTTATCGCTCGACGGATGGAATGGGCTTGCTGGAGTTTCTCGAGTGGTGCGAAGACATGAAGGCCGAACCCGTGTTGGCGGTTTATGCCGGTTACTCGCGCAAAGGCGTTCACGTCAATCCCGGCCCGGACCCGCCGCACGAACACGAGTTTGTTTTCCAATTTCCGGCTGGAGTCCGCGCAAAAGTTCAAGACGAAGCTCGTCAAAAATGGGAAGGCGAAATTCATTGGCGTGGAGTTTTCTCTTTCGTTGAAGAAGGGTGAAACCACTTCATTCGACAAGTTCGCCGTCAATCACTGGGAAAAAGACGGCGGCGCGGAAAAAGTCTGGGCCGACGGCCTCGCGCTCGCGCGCCGGCTTTCCGGCGTGACCTACGATGCCGCGCTGGAGGCGCACAAGGAATTCTGGGCGGATGCGTGGTCGAAGATGGACGTGGAGATCGTGGGCGACGAGTTGATGCAGCAGGGCATTCGCTATGCGATGTTCATCGTGTTCATGGATTACCACGGCGAGAGCGACCGGAAAAATGTCCTCTCCAAACTCGCCGGCGAGGTGTATCAGGGCTGGAACTTCTGGGACACCGAGGTCTATTGCGAGCGCATGTATATGTTCATTGACCCGGCGATCACGCGGAAGCTGCTCATGTATCGCTATCATTTTCTGCCGGAAGCCATGGAGGAGGCCGAGCGCGCCGGCACGCGCGGCGCGCGATATCCGTTCGGCACGGTGTCCGGCAAGGACGACACCGGCTGCTGGCAGCATTGCGACCTGGAAATCCACTAGAACGGCGCGGTGTTTTACGCCATCTGGCACTACGCCAGGCTCACCGGCGACAAGGAATTCCTTTACCGCGAAGGCATCGAGATGCTGCTCCAGATGAGCCGTTGCATGGCGAGCTGGGGCGGCTGGAGTCCGCGCACGGGCGAATTCGGTTTCTACGGCGTCATGGGCCCGGACGAATTCCACATGATGGTCAACAACAACACCTACACCAACGTGCTGGGCAAAAAGTTGTTTGAATACACCGTGGAAGTTCTCGCCGAGATGAAGCAGCAGGCGCCCGACCTATACAGAAGGGTCGTGGCCAAGGTGAAGCTCGAACCGAACGAGCCGAAGGACTGGGCGCTCATGGCGAAGAAGATGCGCGTCCTCAAGGACAAGAAGACCGGCCTTTACGAGCAGCACGACGGCTACTTCGACATGCCGCACATTGACATCAAGAAACTGCCGCTGTCGCTCATCCCGATCTACAAGAACTGGCCCTACATCAAAATTTTCCGCTACGACATGTTAAAGCAGCCCGATTTGCTCAACCTGCTGTATTTCTTCAGCCGGGAATACACGTTGAAGGAAAAGAAGGCGAACTACGAGTTCTACGAGGCGCGCACGATCCACGAATCCTCGATGTCGCCCGCGCTGCACTCCGTCCTCGCGGCGGAACTCGGCAAGCTCGACGACGCCTACGCGTTTCTCGCCTACGCTTCGCGACTGGACCTCGACAATTACAACCGCAACACCGAACAGGGTCTGCATTCCACGGCGTCTTCGGGCGTCTGGGCAGGCGTCGTGTCCGGTTTTGGCGGCCTGCGCACGGACACGGACAAGCTGGGCTTTGCGCCGCGGATTCCGAAGAAGTGGCAGTCGTATCGCTTCCGCCTGTTCTATCGCGGCACGCGCATCGAGGTGGCGATTGATAAAAAGAACGCCGCGTTCAAAGCCGTTTCCGGCCCGGCGGTCCGGGTGACCGTCTATGGCAAAGACCTCACCGTGGACGCGGAAGGCGTGACGGTGAAATTGAAGAGATAACAGGCAGGGACGCCGCGCTCGGCGTCCGGTCGGCGCAGCGCGCCGACCCTGCCCAGCGAACTACCGAATGAAATCTTACGACATCACCTTCGTCGGCCACATGTGCTACGACGAAATCGTGCCGTTCCAGGGCAGACCGCACGTTGCGCCCGGCAGCGCGGTTTTGTGCGGCGCGGTTGTGCCCGCCCGCATCGGCAAAAAGGTTGCCGCCATCACCAAAATGTCGCCGAAGGATGAACCCATCCTCGACGCGATGAAGAAGGTGGGCGTGGACGTTTACCTGATTCCCGCGGCCGAGACCGGTTACGTTCAGGTCATTCATCCGTCCGCCAACGTGGACGAGCGCCGTCTCGTGTTTCCGAAAAACGCCGGGCCGTTCAAGCTCGCGGAGCTGCCGGAATTCAAGACCCGTTTCCTGCACCTCGCGGGCATTTCCAACCAGGAATTCACGCTTGAATTTATGACCGGCCTGAAGCAAAAGGGCTACGACCTCTCCGCGGACATGCAGAGCTTCGTCCGCCAGATCAATCCGGTCACCAGGGAAATTGCCTTTGCCGACGATCCGAACAAACAAAGAATCGTCAGTCTTATGAGCAAGGTGAAGCTCGACATTGTCGAGGCGAAGGTTCTCACCGGCACGGACAATCTCGAACAGGCCGCGATCATTTTTGAGAAATGGGGCTGTCCGGAGGTTGTGATCACGCAGGCCGAAGGTGTTTTGGCCCGTGCGA
>JADGRT010000135.1 GCA_017880715.1 Verrucomicrobiia bacterium
TGATGTCGGTGGCGAGTTTGGTGACCAGCGTCTTTTCAGCCACGTTCTTGGCCAGGCCGCTGACGGTGACAACGCCATCGCTCGTTCCGACCTTGGTGTTAACGGAACTGGTTGAATGATGCAACAGCAATGCCACCTTGACCTGGGCGGAGATGGAGGCGTCATCAACGGTCTCGAACACCGTTTCGTCCGCCTTGGCTGGGGTTTTGACCACCGTCATCACATTCGTTACCCGCAAGACCCCATTGACGTCTCCGGCATATTCGGAGGCCAGCTCCTTTTGGGCCTCGCTCGTGGCTACGCCGCGCAGGGTGATCACGCCCTCTCGGATATCCACCTGCGTGCTGCTGCCGCTCACTTTGCGATGCAACGCCAGTACACTGCGCACTTTCGCTCGGATCCAAGTATCCGATTTCTCCGTGCCTTCCAGTTTGACTTCCAGTCGATTGTCCACCCTTTGGACACCCTGAAGGTCGGCCACGGCTTCTTGGGCCAGGTACTTGTGGCTGGCTTCGTTGACCTGCCCGGTCAAGGTGACGACGCCATTCCTGGACTCGGTCTTGATGGCGTCATCCTTAAGGTAGATTTTGTACGCGTAAGACTTGCGGAAAGACGACTCAATGCGGTCGTCCGTTTCGGAACCACGCAGCGGCGTGCTGGTGACTAACACAGCACCGGCAGCGATCAGCGCGAGCGCATGGATTGCTTTCATTAGGTTTATGTTGATTGCTTGCATGATGTTTTTGTTCATCATCTCCACACCCTGTATCCAGATCCGCCGCGTCTCGAAACGAACCGGCTCCACGTTTAGGTGGCAATGGCCGCGGTATCCGGCAGCTTCTCAAGGAATTTTGCCCAGCAAAAGCAGGATGACCACAATGACCAGAACCAAGCCCAATCCGCCGGTTGGACCATACCCCCAATTCCGGCTGTGTGGCCAAGTAGGGAGTGCGCCGAGCAACATCAGAACGAGCAGCACCACTAAGACAGTTCCTAACATAATGATCTTTTCAAGGTCCGAAGGTGTTCAGCCGACCCGCCAGCAGCGGTTGGGCGCTGTCTGACTTTCCATTTTGGTTGAGTCGTCTGCTTTTCGTAACATAAGAAGATGACCCGAAAACCGTGCGGGCGCCATGGGGGGTTCCCCCCAGCTCGGCGCGCCCGCCTGGGGATCAGGATGCGGTTCACCGGTGAAGTCTTGCGGGTGTAGATGTCGATGGATTCAACCCAACCTGCACTTGACCGCGATAGAAGATTTGGCCCGACGCCGGTTGCTCCAAGCCGATGCTGGACGCCAGCATCGCGCCTACGACCACCGGATTTGGCGCCAAGCCGCAGCCTGCTGGAGCCGCGGCGCGTGCTCGCGCCCGTCCGCTTTCGTGGAGCCAAGGAAGCCGCCCCCCCCCCCAGGCGGGGCAAGATTCCTCAACTCGAACGGATTGGCGCCGATTGAATTCGCTGGAATAATTTCAGGGTTATGAGAGGATGGCCGAGCTATCGATGAGTGGCGCTAAAAAAACTGCCGAAAAAAATTCGGCCATCACCCAGGAAATGGTGGTGCTAAATAAACTCGGAATTCATGCCCGACCGGCGGCGATGTTCGTCAAAACAGCCAACCGATTCGGGTGCAATGTCTTTGTGGAAAAGGACGGCGAACGCATCAACGGCAAGAGCATCATGGGTCTGATGATGCTGGCCGCGGGTCCGGGGAGCAAAATCATGGTGATTGCCGAAGGCGAGGGCGCGCCGGAAGCCATCATCGAATTGGAGGCGCTAGTCAAACGCAAGTTTGATGAGGAGTAGTCGGCGGCTACAGCAGGGCAAATTCATCCGATCAATCTAGGCTTGCCCGTCCACCTTTCCTGCGCCACTCTGGGTCGTATGGCTGTTAACGAAATTGACGTGAAATACGTGGCGTATCTGGCGCGCATCGCCCTGACGCCAGCCGAGGAAGAGAAGCTGGGCGCGCAACTGGGACAGGTTCTCGGCTACATCGAGAAGTTAAAGGAACTCGATGTCACCGGCATTGAACCGACCGCCCATGCGGTTCCCCTGGTCAATGTCAGCCGGCCCGACGTGATTCGTCCCTCCTTGTCGCACTCGGAAGCCATGCGTAACGCCCCGGCCCAGGCCAACGGTCTGTTCATGGTGCCGAAGATCGTCGAATAATGTTCGCCACCAGCCTGCTTGGTCGGTGGCTGAACCGCGCTCGAACTTTCTGCTCTCCATGCTCAATCGATTAACCCTCACCGAAGTCTCGGCCCAATTGGCGCAACGCAAGGTTAGTGCCCGCGAAGTTATGCAGGCCTGCCTTGACCAAATCCACCGTGTCGATCCCAAAATCCATGCCTTTCTGTCCGTCAATCCGGAGGATGCTCTGGCGCAAGCCGAGGCTGCGGACAAGGCGCGTCAACCCGACGCAACGGCGACCCACCGTCCGCTCCTGGGAGTGCCGATTGCCATCAAAGATGTCCTCGCCGTCAAAAACCAGCCGCTCAGTTGCGGCTCGAAAATTTTGGGCCGTTACGTGTCTCCCTACGACGCCACGGTCATCGAGAAGCTTAAAGCCGCCGGCGCCGTGGTCTTCGGCCGCTTGAACATGGACGAGTTTGCCATGGGCAGTTCCACCGAGAATTCCGCTTTTATCGCCACTCGCAATCCTTGGGATGCCAGCCGCATTCCGGGCGGTTCATCCGGCGGCTCCGCCGCCGCAGTCGTCGCCGATGAATGCATCGCCAGCCTGGGATCGGATACCGGCGGCTCCGTTCGGCAACCGGCCGCCCTTTGCGGCTGCGTGGGCTTGAAACCCACTTACGGACGAGTGTCGCGCTATGGCCTGGTCGCCTTCGCATCGTCGTTGGACCAAATTGGGCCTTTGGGCAAAACGGTCAAGGATGCCGCTCTGGTTCTGGAAGCGATCAGCGGTTACGATGTTCGCGATGCCACCAGCATCCAGCAAGACGTTCCGGCTTATGCTCAGACTCTGAATGGCGACATCAAAGGCCTCAAACTCGGACTGCCCAAGGAGTATTTCGTCGGGGGTATCGATCCCGAAGTCAATCAGGCCGTGCGGGTGGCCATCCAGCAACTTGAGAAGCTAGGCGCCGAACTGGTGGAGATTTCCCTGCCGCATACGGATTATGCGATCGCTACTTACTACATCATTGCCACGGCGGAAGCGAGCGCCAACCTGGCCCGTTTCGATGGCATCCGCTACGGTCAACGCGTTGCGGGCGCGGATCCGATCGCGCTTTATTGCCAGACCCGCGGCGCCGGCTTCGGTCCGGAAGTCAAACGCCGTATTCTATTGGGCACGTATGTATTGAGCAGCGGCTACCACGATGCTTACTACTTGCGCGCGCAAAAGGTCCGCACCCTGATCCGGCAGGATTTTCTTAAGGCCTTTGAGCAAGTGGACTTAATGGTAACGCCCACCATGCCCACGCCGGCATTCAAGATCGGCGAGAAAGTCGATGATCCGCTCCAGATGTATCTTTCGGACATCTTCACCATCTCCTGCAACCTGGCGGGCATTTGCGGATTGAGTCTGCCTTGCGGTTTTTCGCAAAACCCCAAGCTGCCGATCGGTTTGCAACTGCTCGGCAAGCCGTTGGGAGAGGGAATCCTGCTTAACGCGGCCCAGGCCTACGAACAATCGACCGCCTGGCATCGGGAAAAACCCGTCCTTGGCTGAGCGAAGCGAAAAACCAGGGGCGCGGTCTGCGGCCTGCACCTTGTTAGTTCGTCTGCTGGATCGGACCGGGTGGCAGGGGCACTGCGGATGCGTTCTCTTTGAATTCGGGAGGCAGCGGCGGTTCGTTCATTCCCGGCGGAAGCGGAGGCAGATTCGAGTTGAGTTGACGCCAAGCCTGTCGTTCCTCGGGTGGCATTGCCTGCCAGCGCTCGGCATTTTGCAGAAAGGCCGCCCTTTGTGCCGGCGTTAAATTGGAAAAATTCCAAACGCCTTGCAGGTAGCGGTGACGCTGCGCCACCGGCAGCTTTTCAAGAATCTGCAAAGCCGCCTCGGTTTTCGTCCGCTCTTGCTTCGTGAGCGTATTTAGGGCTTTTGACTTCTCCGACTCGGTCAGTTCCAGGAAACGGTTAAATCGGGAAAACACCTTTTCGCGCTGCTCGGGCGGCACCGATCGCCAGCGCGCCAGTTGCTCCTCCCACTGCGCCCGTTTCCCCGGCGGCAGAGACGTTATCGCTCGTTGCTGTTCGGCGGGGCTTTGACGGTCCAGACGGGTGAAGTAACTGTTCATGGATTCGTTTTCGAGGACTTCCTTTTGCAAATCCGGCGGCAATAAATCCCACTGCTGCAACCGCGACTCCACCAGTTGGCGAATCTCCGCTTCAAGGTCCGCCAGAGCGGCCGTTCGATCGGCCGGCGGCAACCGCATCAGCGGCAGGAGAAGCCATCGCAACTCCAGCACCCGCAGCCGGACTTCCCGTTCCTCGGGCGCCAGGGCGGAGTACTCCTTGATTTTCGCCTCGAGTTGCTGCCGTTGGACTTCGCTTTTGCCCGCCAGCATGGCCGCGCGTTCCGGCGGCGTTTGGCTCAGCAATTCACGGAAAAACCCCAGGGGAGATTTCGCGGGTGGAGGCATCGGCGGCGGGACTGGGGGAAGGGATCGCATCATCGGTGACGCCACGGGCAGGTTGGTCTGCGCCACCGCCCATCCGGTTAACACCCAGAACAACAACAAACACGCCTGACGAGCCACGCACATGAGGTTTTACTTCAACGCCGCCAAAAGTTCGTCATCCACGACCCGCGGCGTTTGGCTGAGACGAAAAATCGTATCGAAATCCTGCAGCACCTCGGGAGCGGGCAGCGCTGGGACCCCGGAAACCGCTGCGACGCTGCGGGCCATTTCCCGCCGGTCGTAAGCCCGGTAACTATAAGTCGAGAAAAGCAAAAGCCCCACCGCGCCTCCCGCCCACGCCAAACCCCGAACCCATCGCCAGGATGGCAGCCACGGTTCCCTCCCGGCGGAATGACGCCGCGCCGCCTGCCGCCGATCGCTCGCCACAGCTTGCAGGACCCGGGCGGCGAAATTCGAGGAAACGGGCGCGGCCGGCAACCGGTGGAGCAGTTGCGTCAGGACAACCTCTTCATCCAAAGCAGTCGGTAGCTCCGGATGTTTCGCCCAATAGGCCTGCAATTCCGCCCATTCTGTGCCAGTCAATGGGTGGCGCAATCCTTTTTCCAGTAGTGAGTCATGCTTCGGGGCGCTCATAATCGTCGCTGGTTAAGATAAAAACCGTTTCCGGTCCAAAGTTTCTCCCAATTATCTCGATCGTTCGCCTTGCTCCGATGGGCGGCCGCGTAAACGCTGGTTGGTTAGGCGGAGGGTTCGGGCCAATCTCCCGAGCGCAAATACGGCTTCAACCTTTTTTTCAATGTTTCCCGGCCGCGATGAATCATCGATTTGGTCGCCGACAGGGAACAGTCCAGGATCTTCGCAATGTCTTCATAAGCCAATTCTTCTTCCTGGAACAAAAGGATGGCCAGGCGCTGATTCTCCGGCAGTTCCGCCAACGCCTGCCGGACTTTATTCTCCAATTCCCGCCGCAACAACAGGTCGGGAGGCAGCGTAATCCGCGGGTCTTCATACTGCTTCTCCCCGAACTCCTCATGGTCTTCCGGGTGCTGTTCCAGGGAAACGGTTGGATGCCTTGACCGCCGGCGCAACTCGTTCCAGCACAAATTGCGCGCAATGGTAAAAAGCCAGGTGGAAAACTTGGCGGAAGGTTGATAACGCGAGGCGGCGCGAAACACCTGCACAAAGACGTTCTGGGCCAGATCTTCGGCTTCCGTCGGATCACCCAACGTCCTGGCCATCAGGTTGGTGACCGGCTGCTTGTATTTATCGACCAAAGCCTCAAAGGCCGCCAGGTCGCCTCGCTTTACGCGAAACATCAGCTCGGCATCGGGATCCGTTGAATTCGGCATGGCGGGCGATAGCGTACCAAACCGCCCTGGCTGCAAGGAAGGAGAAGATTGCCCAATCTGAACAAACGGCGAATACACCCGGTTCAGCCGATCATAAACCGACCGAAAATCAACGCTAACAAAATGGCAGCCAGTAACTTAAAAACAACCAGAGCCCTCGTTGACGCCCTAACGAAGACTTTTGCCGGTTTGGGTTTCCTGCTTGATACTTGCAGGATCGGAGACTTACATCGCGTTCCGGACGACCGGATGCTAATCCTGCCGCCCGGCAAAAATCCCGTAACATTTTTTTTGCATTTCAGCCATGGGCAGTCTAGGATGTGTCAAGAGAAACGAGTATGCTGATACGATGAATGGCATATCGTGCGTTTAGATTCGGACCCGCCCAACACGATTGGGCCAACTCTATTAATTGCTTGTGAAAACCTTAGTACCAAACAAAGAAGGCGAATCCAAATCCCCCGCCATCACTATTCCCACGGCGGTTCGGGACTGGCCCCTGTCCCAAATGCCCCTCTCGGTTCGCCTCGGGGGGGTGCTTCAGAAGATGGGCTTTCGGAATCTCGGAGATTTGCATGGCGTGTTGTATGACCAAGTCATCAGCATGCGGAACTGCGGCCAGCGCAGCATCCGGGAACTGCGCGCCCTGATCGAACGGGTCCAGGGGGGCGAGTTCGACTTTTCCCGGGTCAAGGGGCTGGGGCTGGATTGTCTCGCGACCCAAGCCGACATTGCCATTGACAGCATCGCGTCCCGGGAACGCAACATGCTCCTGTTGCGCCTGGGCGGCAGCGGCCAGAAGCCCATGACGTTGGAGGAAATTGGGAGCAAATACAACTTGACCCGGGAACGGGTGCGGCAGGTGGTGGACTTGCTGTTCGACCGCATCTACAAGCACGGCGGACCCGCCGTGGACACCCTGTTGGCCCGGTTGGCGGAAAAATGCTTGAGCAACGTATGCCCCCTCACCCCGGAACTCTTCAAACAATGGCTGGGCGCCAAGGCCGCCGAATGCCGGTATCCCATGACGTTCTATGTGCGGCTGTTTGGCGAACTGAACGCGGATATTCCCGCCTGGGCGGACGGGCAGAAGCCCTATCCCAATTTGGATCCGCGCGCCAAGGAAATCGTGCGCCCGACGGTGGAGTTATTGCGAAAGCACATTTCACCCCTCCCGGTCAAGGATGCCTATGCCGCCTTGAAGAGCCGCAACACGCCGCCCAATCTCAGCCCGGGCGAGTTTCTCCATGCCTTGAAGCAATGTTGTTCGCTCACCGTGGAATTCGAGGTGTCGGAGCGTCCGGCGGTGCGGTTGACCAGTTTGCGCATCTTCGATTGGGTTCAACGGGTGCTGGCGCAGGCCGACAAACCGCTCAAGCCGGAGGAAATCATTTCCCAAGCGAAGAAACAGTTCGGCGCGGAAGTGCCCCCGATTTCCATCGGCGGGCTGCGTAATTCCTTGCGGCCGGAGCAGGGCATTTTCCTGCTGGATCGCCGCGCCTTTGGCATGCGCCAGCACATTCATCTGCCTGAACGTCTCTGGGGCAAGGTCTGCTCCG
>JADGRT010000136.1 GCA_017880715.1 Verrucomicrobiia bacterium
GGTTGCCTCGGAAAGCGCATTTGTGGTCAATGACAATTATTTCTCCCCTGGGGAAAAATAATCGTCACTGTTCAGCCGACGGATGCCGACCGCTTCGACACCGAGGCGGGACAAGGAATCGTGTTTAGCCGGGATGCTGCCTTGCAAGTCGATGCCATGAAGATTTCGGGCGGGCGCGGGCGGCATCTGCAATTCAGGCGCGTGTCGTTGGACATGCGATAGCAGGGCCAAATCAGTCGGTAAACAACGCCTGGTTGGTTTCCACCCAGCGGATGAGTTTTGCAAGACCCTGAGGAACCCGGTTTTGAGGTTCCCAATCCAGGACTTCTTTGGCTTTGCGAATATCGGCGACAAACACCTTCTGATCCCCGACCCGCCAGTCGGCGAAGGAGTGAGAGACGGGGCGGCCGCTGAGCGCCCGCAATTGCTCGATCAGTTCCAGGAGCGAGAGCTGGTTTTTGGGCCCGCCCCCCAGGTTGAAGATCTGCCCCGCCACCCGGTCGCGCCGTTCATACGCACGCACGTAAGCCTGAACCAGGTCATCGATGAACAGCACGTCACGCGTTTGCTTGCCATCGCCGTAAACGGTGATGGGTTTGCCCAGCACCTGGGCGATGATGAACCAGGCGACCCAGCCTTGGTCCTCAATGCCGAACTGCCGATAACCGTAAATACAGGACTGCCGAAACGTGACGGTGGCCAGCCCATAAATGCGCGCGTAATCCCGCACGTACTGGTCCGCCGCCCCCTTGGAACAACCGTACGGCGAGTGAAAATCCAGCGGCGACGTTTCATTGACCCCCCAGGGCAGATCCGCGTATTCGTAGCGGCCGTTACGTTCCAGCACCGGCACGGTTTCCATGCCGCCGTAAACCTTGTTGGTGGAGGTATAGAGCAGCAGCGCATCCCGATCCTGCCGACGCACCGCTTCCAACAGGTTGAACGTGCCCAGGGCGTTGGACTCGAAGTCCTCCCGCGGATTAATAATCGAGGTAGTGACGGCGACCTGCCCGGCGCAGTGCAATACCAAGTCGAAGTGACGGCCCTCGTAAGCGGCATCCACCTGGTGGTCGTGTCGCAGATCGACCTGGTGGAACTCGAACGGCCCCGCCGGCCGCAGCCAGGCGAGATTTTGTTCTCCGCCGCGGCGCGACAAGTTGTCCCAAATGACCACTTCCCAGCCTTGGGCCAGAAAATATTGGGCGGCGTTGCAGCCGATAAAGCCGGCCCCGCCCGTGATCAAGACACGCTGTTTGCTCATGGGATTGAATGCTAGCCTAGCTTGAACATTTCACAATATTTTTGTAACCCGGTGGCGCGCGATCGGTTCGACTGCCAACCATCACCGCCGACAGGCCTCGCGGTAAACTTCGACCGTTTCCTGAGCACAGCGACGCCAGGAGAATGTCGCCGCATGGGCGCGACCCTTGGCGATCAGGTCCGCCCGGAGATTCGGCTCGGCCAAAAGGCGCGTCATCGACTGCAAATAAGCGGGCGGGGTCATATCGGTGTAAAGGGCCGCCCCGCCCCCCACTTCGGGCAGGCTGGCCACCGGGGAACAGATCACCGGACAGCCCAAAGCCAAAGCTTCAACCACGGGGAGTCCGAAACCTTCGTATTTACTGGGAAAGAGCAGCGCGCGCGCCCGGCGGTAAAGATAAACCAGGGTGGGGTCGGTTTGATGTCCCGCAAAAATCCAGTTGGCGGGCGGCGGGCCTTCGTGCGGCACGCCTTGCCAGCGGGAACCGCATAGCACCAGCGGGGGCAGCGGCGGCTGCCGGGCGTCAGCCAACTGGTAAGCCTCTCGTATCAACCGCACATTTTTGCCTGGTTCCAGCGAGCTAACGAAAAGGAAAAAATCCTCTGGCACCGCAAAGTCGGGCTTTTGTTCCGGCGGAACTCCGGCTTCAGGAGGAAAGGGACATCCATAATAAACGACCGAAATCCGGCGGGGCGACACCCCTAGAATCTCGATGGCTTGGCGGGCGGTAAACTGGCTGATGCAGATCAGATGGGGCACTTGGCGCAGACTGAGGAAATACCGTTGGGCCGACCATCGGTGCCACCGCCGGAAGCGCTCCGGGTTTTGGAATACCGCCAGGTCGTGCAACGTGGCCACGTGAGGGATGGAAGACGGCACCGAAATAAACGGCATGCCTGTGGTATGAAACACCTGGGCTCGGGCCTGGCGAATCTGCCGGGGAGCCACAAAACGGGACCAGAACAATTCACGGTAAGCGGTTTTCAAGGCCCGTTGCGGCTGCCGGTATTGAAAATTGGTCACCGGCCATCCAATTTCGGTCAGCTCGAAATCAACCAATTCCAGATTACGCTCGGCCTGCACCAGCTCCCGCACATAACGGGCCATGCCCGCCTGAGCGGTGTACAGGGCATTGGTGTCGATCGCTACACGCATGCGGGAACCATGGCTAAGCGGCCTGGGCCTGGGGCAGGCTGCGCACGCCATAGGTCATGGGCGCCGGTGCTGGCTCCGGCTGGCAGATGCCCCCGTTCAGACTCACACTAAAACCGACAATCCCGGTGAAAATCATGAAATCCATGTCAAACTGTCCATAGAAAACCAAGAAAAAGATCAGCCGCGTGATGAAATAACCCAGGAGGAAACGGTTGGTTGTTTGCAGCTCAGGATCCCCGTATTGGTAATTGCGCATCAGAGCCTTGAGGGCCGCCCAGCAAAACCAGACAAACCCGAGCGTGCCAAAAATGCCAAAAGGAATGATGAGGGTCAAAAAGCCACTGTGATAATTACCGCTGATCAGGGTGGACTCGTATGCTTGATACATGCCGCGTTTGACCGCTTCTTCGGTGAGGAAAAAGTCGGTGCCGCTAAAGGTGTAACCTTTGCCCAGGAACAGGTACTGGGGCACGTCCTTGACCACGATCTTCCACATGTCCAATCGCCATTCCAAACTGCCCAAGGCATCGTTTTTGGCAACCGGATTAACATCGATCGGCAGGAAACTGATGCTGCGCTGGACTGATAGGGGCAAACGGTCAGCAAATCCCCACAGAAAAACGCCTGTCAGCAAGACAAATCCCACCAGAAAGATCAGGTAGTATTGCCGATAAAGACCCTCCAGGAAAAACAAGGTCAGGGTCAGAATGAGGATCAAGATGACCGAGGAACGGTAACCGCCGAACATACTGGATCCGACCAAAAGGGTGAAGATGACCAACCGCCAAATCTTGGACAAGTCCAGGACCCCTCGCAGACCAAAGCGGAGAAGCATGTAGTAAATCACCGAGCCAGCGGCAAATGCCATGCCGGTGATACGCACCATGGACGACTGCGATACTGCTTGTAAATAGGCCATTTCCGATGGAAATACGGCAAAAAGAAAGTAAAACGATGGACCGGCGGCGTAGGCCAAATCACTTAGAATCGCCGTAATGCCGGACAGAAAAAAGAGGGCCGTAAAAAGATTAGCCTGGTGCCGGGGGATGCGTTGGCTGGTCAGCGCAAAGTATCCCACCACCGCCCCAAACAGGCCCAGGTAACGTTTGGCGCCCCAGGCTTCCGTACCCAAGGCACGACCTCCAATGCCGCCAGTCAACGTGATGGTGATAATGACGATGACAGCGACAAAAAGAAGCGGGCGGGTTAGCGATGGAGCACTGAGAAACCGGCGGTCGCGACGCATAATGTGGTTAATGAAAGCCAGAAAGAAGCTCGCCGCTGCTACCACCACGCCCAATGAAGGTTGGCCCGGAAGCAGGAAAACCACCAAAGCGGCGTTCCAGCAAAAGGCCACCATGAGGTGATGCCATAAGAGAAAAATCGGCAGCAGCAGGCTCAAGAAAACCGCCCCCACAAACAACACGCTGGTCGTATCGGTTGGCGTGGCCAACAAATACCCCAACAACAACGCCAAGGGAACGCACATCCCGAAAATTAAGAGCGTCCGCGGCAGTACCGAATCGCTGCTACTCATCGTGCCTTAAAGTAGAATAGACTTCCAGATGCTGTGCAACCATTTTCGCTATCGGAAACTCAGCCCGCAGGCGCTGGGCCGCCCGCTGACCAGCCTCGAAAACGCGCCCGGGAGCCTGCAGCAACGCGACAATTTGCCCGGCCCCCCGCGCCCAGTCTCCGGGATCGAACAACCAACCGTTTTCGCCCTCCCGAATAATCTCTGGAACCCCTCCCACGCGCGTTGCGACCACGGGCAGGCCCACCTGGCCCGCCTCGAGCAGAATCGTCGGGAAAGGATCAAACTCAGCCGAGGGGCAGATCAGCAAATCCAGGGATTTGAGGAACTCCTGCGGTTGCTCCACCCAGCCGTGCCAGTGAACCTGCGGCCACCAGGGTTGGGTTTGGTATTTTTGCTTCAGTTCGCTCATCATCATGACGCCCGCATCATCCTGCGGCTCCCCCGCCAAATGAAGTTCCCAGGAAACCGGGGTCTTGGCGGCCAGGCAATCCAGCATCTGGAACAAACCGCGTAATCCCTTCCGCTCGCTGAACGCGCCCAAAAAACCCAGTTTGAACGCGTCTCTGGAACGTAGGGCTGGTCTCGGGGAGGCAAGGGGCAGACCGTTATGGATGACCCGCAACTTGCCCGCGGGATAACCCGCTACTAAACAAGCCTGGCGGACCGCTTCCGAAACCGCCAGCACCCGGTTCAAGCCCCACCGCGCGCTCCAACGCATGAGCCGTTGTCGCCCGGACGAGTGAAATGGAGCCTGGGGATGATCGTGCAGCGTGCCCAAAGTGGGGATGCGAGCGAGGCGACCCCATAACGACGTCAACTCCCAGTCATGGGCCGCCCAGCCATGAACCATGTCGAAGCGCGCCTGCCGATGCGCCTGGGCCAGTTGCCCGATCTGTCGTGTCAGTTGGATCGGGGAGAATCGTTGGTTATCCACGAGCTCAATCTGCCGCAGGGTGTCTGGAATCAGTTCCCGGACCCGGCTGCCGGCCACCGCGGCTACCGTGACCTCCAGATGGCGATGCGCCAGTTCGGCCAGGTAATAGCCCAGCATTTTCTCAGCCCCGGCGAAATACCGCTTTTCGGCGTGAATCAACAGCAAGCGCATCGCGTTCTGAACATTAGAGCCAAGAACTAGCGGCCTGTCGCTCAAAAAATGCCGGCGTTTTTCACTTGACCGGCCGGCGCGTGCTCAGGTTTGCTGCTGCGGCACATGGACATTGTCATTACCACGATTTTTCCGCCAACACCGGGGGCCATCGCCATCAGTCAAGAACTGGCCAAGCGCGGGGGCACGCTCTGGGTCATGGGCGATCGCAAGGGGCCCACCGACTACCCGCTGCCCCAGGTTCGGTTCTTCGACATCGAATCCCAGCTGGGCCTGCCTTTTCGTCTCGCCCGCCGGCTTGCGGAAAAGAGCTATACCCGCAAGAACTTGGGCTATTTGCTGGCCATCGAGCAGGGTGCGCGCGTATTGGTCGAAACCGATGACGACAACGTGCCGCTGCCCGGTTTTTGGGAGGAGCGGCGCGCGCGGCTGGCCGTTCGGCGGGTGTTACGCCCGGGTTGGTGCAATGTTTACCGCTATTTCTCGGATGCCCGCATCTGGCCGCGGGGATTTCCCCTCGAAGAGATCAACCCTTCGCTGTCCCAACCGCTCGACTCCGCAAGCCTCCAGGAAGCCGAGTGTCTCGTTCAGCAGGCCTTGGCCGATGCAAATCCGGATGTGGACGCGGTCTATCGTTTAACCAGTCCGTTGCCGATTCATTTCGAGGTGCGCGACCCGGTGGCCCTGACGGGCGGCTGTTGGTGCCCTTTCAACAGCCAGAACACCACATTCTTTGCGCCCGCCTTTCCGCTGTTGTACCTGCCCTCCGGATGTACTTTCCGGATGACGGACATCTGGCGGTCTTTCGTCGCCCAGCGCTGTCTCTGGGCCATGGATTCGCAGCTCGCTTTTACGCCGGCCACCATGCGCCAGGAACGCAACGAACACCATCTGCTGCGCGACTTTGAGGACGAAGTGCCCGGCTATCTCCACAACCAAGAGATTCGGATGGTCTTGGAAAGCCTGTCGCTCCAGCCTGGTAGAAACGTGGCCGAGGTGTGTGAGAATCTCCAACGATGCTATGCGGGCTTGGTGCAGGCAAACTTGCTGCCGGAGCGTGAACTGGAGCTGGTGGATGCCTGGATTCAGGATCTGCGCTCACTTGTGGGTTAACCGCTTTTCCAGCCAATGGGCGGCCCCGCCCGCCTGCTTCCAGAATCGGGTTGCGACTTGAAGTTTGCATTGCGCCCAAAAATTCCGCTGCCGCCGGTGGGTCTTCAGAATCAGCTTGGGATCCACCGCGGCCGCCTGGGGCAGGCGGATTTCCGGGAGGTTCACGGACGCCAACCCCCAATCTTCCCGGTTGTGTGAAGCCGGAGCGCTGACATCGTCGATCCACTGTTTCCAGTCATTATGGATCATCGTGTTTTGATGGGCGACAACCATGGAAAAGGTGTGGTCGAGATGCAGCACCCGCAAGTGGTCGCTCAAATCCGGCGTGCGCCCACCGCCGTTCAGCAAATTTAGGCGCTTGGCGTTGTTGGCATCGCTATGTCCCCAAAGCTTCATGCCTTCTTCGCAGCCGGCAATTTGCAGCCACTGTTCCCGGGGCGCCAGTTGAAAATCACCCACCGAATAAAAACGCAGCCAAGGCTGCTCCCGCTCCGGCGGCAAACGCACCCCTTGGGCCAGAACCGCATCGCAAAACTCGGCCATCTGTTGCACATTCAGGCGATCCAGCATTTGCCACTGCTCCGCCGGAATGCTTATCCGTGGACAAAGATAAAACCGGCGAGGCAAGGAGCGCAGCCAATCGGCCAGCGGCCGGTTGTCCAGCGGCTGGATAAACACGTCGCAATTAGTGGACAACAACCAGGCATTCTTGGGGTTGCTGCGCCGGATGCCGACGTTTCGTGACAGTTCATCCGAGAAAGGCAAGGGGGTTTCACCGATCGCCGCCGCCATTTGCTCGCCGCTGATGCGGAAGATGCGGAGGCGGCGCCTGGCCTCGGGAGTCAGGGTGTCCGCAATGGCTTCCGCCAAAGTGCAATCCTGGATTGGGGTGTTGCAATCGACATAGATAATTTCGTCATCTGGCTCCTGGCAAAGGGTGGCCAGGAAATTCAAGCTCATCGCCGTGCGCTTGTGCAAGTTGATGCCGTAACCATCATTTCTTCCCACCACCAAAAAAGTAATCATAGTTCACCGGCCACGACCCTGGCCCCTTAGAAAAAGCGGCGCCAAACCGCCGAAGTCATTTTTGCAAACCGCCATCCCAGGCAGCCCACCAGGCATTTGTAAAGGGCATGCCACCCATTGGGTGACGCCGATGTCAATAGCAAACCCGTATGATAGGCCAGGAGCCTCGGACTCAAGGCCGCACCATAATCGAGTAGATACTTCACCGCCATGGGAAATTGCCGCTGGACTTGCCGGCGGTCAAAACCATGCCCGGGAGCGTTGGGTTGCAGCAGCGCGTAGTTGCGCTTAC
>JADGRT010000137.1 GCA_017880715.1 Verrucomicrobiia bacterium
GAGCTCTTCCTGGTCTGGAGGATGCAGTTTCGACTGGTGCAGACCGATCAATTCCTTTTTAGACCGGCCGGTGATCTGCTCTGCGCGGGCGTTGGCATCGAGCAGAACGCCGGTCTCGACATCGGCAATGAACATGGCATCCCGGGCCTGGTCGAAAAAGTTGGCCAGCCTTTGATTGGACTCCCGCAAAGCGTGCTCAGCGCGCCGGCGGCGAGCGATGTTGAAACTCAGGGCGCCGATAATCACCACAAAAATCAGGATGACACCCGTCGCGGCGAGCAGGACAGGCCGGTGCCGGTCATAAAACGAATGCAGAACGAGAACATGCTTCAAGGCGGGACCGGCCGGGGCCGCCGCGAAACAACCCAGCGTTGTCGCCAGCAAGACCATCCCTATGCCGCTTGCCCAGTTGTGACCGTCGCGGGCGAGACGCCGGCCTTCCGGTTCATGGGTGGCACTCAAGGGAGAGGGGTGGTTTGGGTTATTCCATTCCCAGCCAGCCGCTTATTTGTTGGGGTTGGCCCCCTTCACCCGGAGTTCGATGGCGTAAAGACTTTTGCTGGCCGTAATGAATAGGGTTTTCCGCTCCTTGCCGCCAAAACTCACGTTCGCCGTCCAGTTCTCCGGCACGTCGATTTGTTCGATCTGTTTGCCGGACTGATCGAAAACCATCACCCCTTTGCCCGTGAGGTAAAGATGCCCCTCGCTGTCGATCGTCATCCCATCCGATCCCTTTTCGCACACCAGTTTTTTGTTCGCCAGCGATCCGTCCGGCCGGATGTCGAACCGATAGGTTTTGCTGGCGCCAATGTCGGCCACAAACAAAGTCTTGCCATCCGGCGTGCCGATGATGCCGTTGGGTTGTTTAAGATCATCCGCCACGCGGACCAATTTCTGACGGTCGGCGGCAAGAAAATAAACATGCTGCCCGTCCTGCGGCAGTTGACTGTAATTCCACCAGGGTCGCTTGTAAAAGGGATCGGTGAGGTACATCCCGCCATCGGGCCTTACCCAGACATCGTTCGGGCCATTCAGTTTCTTTCCCTGATAATCCTTGACCAGCACCGTGACTTTGCCCGATGGATCGATGGACCACAACTCGGTCTTCTCGTCGGCGCAGGCGATCAAATTGCCTTTGGCGTCGAAGCACATTCCATTGGCCCGCCCGCTCGGCTGCAGGAACGTGGACAGTTTGCCATCCACGCTCCATTTCATGATCCGATCGTTTGGCTGATCGGTGAAAAAGACGTTGCCCGCGGCATCGGCCGTGGGTCCTTCGGTGAACTTGAAATCTCCGGCCAGTTTTTCCAGTTTGGCGCCCGGCGCAATCAGGCTGCGCTCCGCGCCTTGAGAGGCAACCATGGCCATCAAGGCCGCCATAAGCGTCACCGCAACTATATGCTTCTTCATAATCATGACTCCGGGAGCGGCGATTCACTCGCCTGGGTTGTTCGATCTGGACCCCACGGTAGTCAAACGAAGCCAATTGTCAATGAGCCACGGACATCACCCGTGGCTGCCGCCTTGCCCGGGTGCAACTCACTTTTTTCGTAGCATCCGGCGTGAGCCGGATCACTTTTCTCCGGCGAGCATTCGAAAAGCTGCGCAAAATTCGGGAGTTTGAGCCGACTCACATCGGCTGCCACGTTTTTTTAGGATGCCCGCCGGATACGGTCTTGCCCCTTGTCTCGCAAAATAACTGGTTTTCGTTTCAACATTCTGGCATCGTCTGTCCGTATTAATCACACTGAGCCATGAAGATATCCATTATTTCCGTTTGGGTGGGCCTGCTCCCTGTCACCGCGTTGCTGTTCAGCCTGCTCCTTGCCGCTCCGCCGGCCCTCGAAGCAGCCAACCCGCCCGCCCGCCCTTCGATCCAAAGGGTGGAACAAACCGATTTCGGCAAAACCTCCGACGGCACGGCCATCAAGCTCTTTACCTTGCGTAACGCCCACGGCATGGTCGCGAAAGTCATGACCTTCGGCGCCATTTTGACCGAACTCCAGGTCCCCGACCGGAATGGCTCGGCCGCCAATGTCGTCCTGGGCTTTGACAATCTCGACCGCTACCTTAAAGGCAATCCCGCCTTCGGCATCACGGTGGGGCGCTTCGCCAATCGCATTGCCAAAGCTCGCTTCACGTTGGATGGCCGGGAATACCTCCTGGCGGCCAACAGCGGTTCCCACCATATCCACGGGGGCCGGAAAGGTTTCGACAAAGTCGTGTGGTCCGGCGAAGCGCTCCCGCCCTTGAACCACCAGTCGGCGGTTCAATTCTCGTACACCAGCCCGGACGGCGAAGAAGGTTACCCCGGCACGCTGCGCGTCAAGGTAACTTATACGCTGACCGACGACAACGAACTGCGCATCGATTACACCGCGGCCACCGACAAGCCCACCCCCATCAATCTCACCAATCACAGCTATTTTAACCTGGCCGGGAGCGGCGACGTGCTGAACCATGAACTATGGCTCAATGCCGACCGCTACACGCCAGCGGATAATGACCTGATTCCGACGGGCGAAATCGCCAGCGTCAAAGGAACGCCGTTGGATTTCACGAAGCCCACCGCGATCGGCGCCCGCATCGAGCAACTCAAACCCAGGCCGGGTGGCTATGACCACAACTTCGTGCTCAACCACAGCGGCCGCTCATTGGCCTTGTCCGCGCGCGTCCTCGAGCCGAAAAGCGGCCGGGTGATGGAAATGTCCACGACCGAACCGGGCGTGCAATTGTTCACCGCCAACTTTTTGAATGGCAGCATCGTCGGCACCGGCAGCGTCGCTTATCCGCAACATGGCGGTTTCTGTCTGGAAACCCAGCACTTCCCCGACTCGGTGAATCACCCGAACTTCCCCTCCGCCATTTTGCGGCCGGGACAAACATTCAATTCCACGACCGTCTTCAAATTCTCGACCCAATAAGCCGCCTCCTACAGGCAAGTCCGTGGGCTAGACATCACTTCCTGAAAGCAAGTAATCCATTTTCCGGAGGGGCGAGCTCCGGGAGCCCCCTAATAAATGGGCGTCGTGTAACTCCGCCCTCCGAATTGCCGTTTTGGGATTAAAACATGCGGTCAAAGTGCTGGCTCGTCTTCGCCGGCTGCCAATAGGTCGCCGTCTGATCGGGTTTCTTCAAACGCAGCAAATCCTTGCCCAGCGCTCGCAGCAACCATCCCATCGGCGTCAGCACCGCCAGAAAAAAAGCCGTCAGCAACACCCGGCCCATGAATTGGCCCACGTGAAAGCTGACGGTCATGCCCCCGCGATAAAAACCCCGAAACCACGCCGGCCTGACCCAGGCAGCCGCCAATCCCATGCTCAGCGCGATCAAACCGCCCGCCATCGCCGCCTGCGGGATGACGCCGCGCAACCGCAAACCCAGCATAACCAAGCCGGTCATCCCCGCCATCACCACCGCGAATTTCTGCCACTCGCGCGGATCTTCTTTCAGTTTGGGTTGCATATCGGTTCGCGGCTCAATCCGGCACCGCTTCAAAGGTTCGCGCCAATTTCCGATGAGGTTGCGCGGTTCGCTCCAGAACGAAATTCCCCATCACCAAATAATCCATCTCGGTGTTGACAAAACACCGGTACGCATCGTCGGGCGTGCAAACAATCGGTTCGCCCCGCACGTTGAACGACGTGTTCACCAGCACCGCGCAGCCCGTGGCCTTTTCAAATCGCTCCAGCACGGCATAGAGCCTCGGGTTTTGCTCTTTCGCCACGGTCTGGATGCGCGCCGAATAATCCACATGCGTCACGGCCGGGATCGTGGACCGCAACTGCTTGACGCGATCCATCACCTCGCCGGTTGTCGCCACTGGCGGCAACCGCAGCGATTCTTTCACCGGCGCCACCAGCAACATGTAGGGTGAGTCCACCGCCAGATCGAAATAGTCCGCCACCCGCTCGCGCCGCACGATCGGCGCAAAGGGCCGGAAGGATTCCCGGAATTTCACTTTCAGATTCATCACCGACTGCATCTTCGGCGACCGCGCATCGCCGAGAATCGACCGGCTCCCCAGCGCGCGCGGACCGAACTCCATCCGGCCCTGCACCCAGCCGACGACCTGCTCGGCCTGCAATAGTTCCACCGTCCGGTTCAACAGCGCCTCGTCATCGAACCGCTCATACACGGCGTGGTGCGACCGCAAGACGGTCTCGACCTCGGCTTCGGAATACTCAGGCCCCAGCAACGCATGTTGCATCCGGTCCTGGCCATCGCAACCCCGAGGTTGGTCCCCCGGGCGGGCATGCCAGACGGCCAGGGCCGCGCCCAAGGCGCCACCCGCATCCCCGGCCGCCGGTTGAATCCAGATGTGATCGAAGATTTTCTCCCGCAAGATCAATCCGTTGGCCACGCAGTTCAGCGCCACACCACCGGCCAGACACAGGTTCGCCTCCCCGGTCACTTCGCGCGCCTGCCGAGCCAGCCGCAACATGACCTCTTCTGTCACCGTTTGAATCGAACGCGCCACGTCCGCGTGACGCCGATCCACCGGACTCTCCGGCGAACGCGGCGGTCCGTCGAAAAGCCGGTGGAACTTCTCGTTCGTCATCGTGAGCCCGCTCAGGAAATCGAAATACTCGAGATTCAACCAGAACGACCCGTCGGGCTTGAGATCGATTAGACAATCGCGGATGGCCTGGGCATATTTCGGCTGCCCATACGGGGCCAGCCCCATCAGTTTGTACTCGCCCGAGTTGACGCGAAAACCGCAGTAAGCCGTGAAGGCCGAGTACAACAAGCCCAGCGAGTGCGGAAACCGCATTTCCTGGAGCATCGTGATCGCATGCCCCTGCCCGCGCCCGATGGTTGTCGTCGCCCACTCGCCCACCCCATCCACTGAGAGAATGGCGGCGCGCTCGAACGGCGATGGGTAGAAGGCGCTGGCCGCGTGCGCCTGATGATGCTCGGTGAAAAGAATCGAACACGACTCGGACAAGCCCGGCAGCTCATCGTGAAGGGTCCGGCGCAGGTTGAGCTTTTCGCTCAGCCACGCCGGCAGCAGGCGGGGAAAGGTGGTCAGGCCTCGCGGCGCGATTGCCAAATAGGTTTCCAGCGTGCGCGCAAATTTGGCGATGGGCTTGTCGTAGAACACGACGGCGTCGAGATCGGACAGCTTCAGCTTTCCGAAGCGGAGACAGAAATCCACCGCGTGCTTGGGAAAACGTTCGTCATTCTTCCGCCGGGAAAAACGTTCCTCCTGAGCCGCCGCCACAATCTCGCCATCCCGCAACAAGGCCGCCGCCGAATCGTGGTAAAAAGCTGAAATGCCAAGCAGATGGCGCATGCGGCGGATGTTACATGAACGGATACATGAAGGGCGCCAGCACCGATCCTGAGGAAAACACGATCAGCGCCCCCAGCGCCAAAAGGATGACGACCAGCGGGATCAGCCACCACTTCTTTTCCTGCCTCAAGAAAAGCAGAAACTCTTTAAATAACCGCCACATGTCGCAGCTCTTGTACCTAAGATGAATCACCTTGGCAAATGCAAAGACCTTCAGCAGGGCGGCATCAAGCGCGTCTTTTTTCGTAGCATCCGGCGTGAGCCGGATCATTATTCTCCGCCGAACATGCGAAAAGCTGCACAAAATTCGAGAGTTTGAGCCGACTCCCGTCGGCTGCTACGTTATGATTGACGAGCTTGATGCAGCCCTGGACCTTCAGGCATTTCCCCGCGTCCGATGGGCTTTGAAGCTGATGGACTCCGATGCTGCGGCCGGGATCTAGGTCGGCGCTGGAGGCGCAATTTGCGTCTTGTCTGACCGTTTATTGGCCAGCGCGCGGGATTCCACATAATGCAGCATGGTGGACAAAGTAACGTTCGCCTTGCCCAACTCGTTTTTGGTCTCCTTGATCTCCTGTTCCAGACTGCTAATGCGGTGTTTGAACGACGCCAGCATAAACACCCCCACCAAGGCGATCATCATCATTATCGTCGTCGCTGCGCATACTGCCAGGAGCAACGCCAGGTCCATGCGACCCCCCAGGATGCCGCCGCCGGAGCGCGCGCTCGCCATCCCCGCATCCGCGTGTTTGACCGCCGCCGTCCGCTCGGTGTCAGGAGCCGGCAGCACCGTCTTGAGCGCATGGGTCAACTCGGCGGCGGGCACGCTGTTGCTGGCCAGGGCATGGGTAAGCGAACCGGCTTGCCCCATTGTCACCAGCAGTTTCTGCGCGCCCGCATGTCCCTGGGCCGCGGCCTGCTGCAACCATTGCATGGCATTGGTGCCAGCGAGACCGATCCCATCGCCTTGGAGCGATACTTTACCCAGCCAGTATTGCGCTTCGGCATAGCCTTGCTCGGCCGCGCGCCGGTACCACTTGATCGCCTCCGCCAGATCGCGGCTTACTCCCTTGCCGTCGTAATAGAGCGTTCCGGTGAAAAACTGGGCTACGGGATCATTCTGGTAAGCCGCCCGGCGCAGCCATTTGAGAGCCTCCGAATCGTTTTTCTCCACCCCAATACCTTCCAGGCAGGCCAATCCCAGCCGGGACTGTCCCTGAACGTCGCCTTGTTCCGCCGCCTGGCGGTACCACCGGACCGCCTCCGCCTGGTCCGGCATGATCCCCTCGCCTTTCGCATAACAAACGCCCAGGTTCAGTTGGGCTTCCGCCACACCCTGATCCGCCGCCTGGCGGAACCAACGCACCGCCTCCGCCAGGTCGCTCGACACCCCTTTGCCTTCAGCGTACATCAATCCCAGGGCAAATTGCGCCAGGGCATCGTTTTTCTCGGCCGCCAAACGGAACCACCTCGCAGCCGCCACCGGATCGGCGTTGACCCTATCGCCCATCAAATAGCTATTGGCTATCAACCTCTGGAACGCCGGCTCGCCCGCCTCGGCCTTCTGCCGAATCTCCTCGAAGGAAGCCGGGGCAGGCGTATTCGTCGCCCATTGCGACCGCCCAACCGGTCCGCTCCAGGGCAGCAAAACAAGCAACAAAACCCAGAGGCATAGGCCTCGACGGAACTCAGGACACAAGTGATTCGGGAATCCAATAACTGCCCTCGGAAAGGAAAACGAGGCCATTCGATTTGACCTTGATGAACGCACCCTAGCACCTTGAATCAGTCACCTGACAGCGTCAAGATTTGTTCCTGCCCGCTGCGCGCGGGACGTCGCGCGGCCCGGCGGCGGCGGCGGCGCGCGGCGGCGCCCCCAAAAAGGTTGCACCGGTTCTGGGGAGCTTCTAACTTAACCCACAGCATGACCCCGAGTGATTTTAAAGACCTCTGGTCGCAAGCATCTATCGTTCGCTCGGATTCAAACGGTTGGCCGAAAAGGAAATCTCCCCGGCCATCCAAAAAATCCTGGTCCAACCCGCCCCGAAATCGGCCCAGGAATAGTCTCTAGTAATTCTTCCGAGCGGAGGACAAACTCTCGTACACGCGCGCCACCTCGCGCGCCATTTGCCCGATTCC
>JADGRT010000138.1 GCA_017880715.1 Verrucomicrobiia bacterium
GGCGCAGTTCCGGCGGCAATAGCAGCAAGGCCTTCTCGTCGTTTTTCTGGTTGTCGAGCAACTGCTGGGCCTGCTGGCGGGTCATCTGGCCCGGTTTGGCCGGCGCCTCCGACGGCGGCTCGTCCCCCTTTTCATCCGCGGGGTTCGATGACGGGTCGGACTGCGCCGGCTGATCTTTTTGTGGGGGCTGCGGCTGCTTTTGCGGCTGATCTTTCGTTTCCTGATCCTTATTCCCAGCCTGATCCTGTTTGTTTTGGTTTGATTGATTCTCCGGCTGCTTCGACGAATCCTGCTTATCCGGCTTATCCTGTTTATCTTGATTCTGATCCTTATTCTGCTCCTTTTTTTGATCCTTATCCTGCTTTTGGTTCTTATCCTGGTCCTGCTTTTGTTGATTCTGCTGCTGCTGTTGCTTCAACTCCTCCAGCCGCTTTTTCACCAGTTCTTTATTGAATTTGGCATCGGCATCCTGTTCGTTCAACTTCAAGGCGCTTTCGTAACTCTGCAAGGACTGTTCCCAGGTTTGAATTTTAGCGTTGGGTTCGCTTGTCTTTTCGCCCAGGCGGTAGAAGGTGTTGCCCAAGTTGTAATAGGCCTGTTCCTGCAGTTTAAGATCGGGAGCCGCCAGGGCATTGGTGAGATGGCGGGCCGCTGCGTCGTATTCACGGGCTTGGTAGGCGGCCGTCCCGGTGTTGTATTGCAGGCGCGAATCCTCGGGTTTGCGCTCCAACAATCTTTGGTATTCCTGGCGAGCGGAGTTGTATTGGCCTTGCTCGTAATCCTTCAAGGCCCGGCCCGGAGACGCCAGGGCATTGGACAGGACAAAAGCCCCGACCATGATCATAGCCCGCACGGTTGTTGAAAAAAACAAAGCTTTCATCGGAAGACAGCCGGTTGACCGGGCGCAGTCTGACGTCGCTGAGGTTTGCGATCGGGAATAAACAGTTCGGCAATCAGGCAGACCATTGCCAGGGCCAGGGGCCATTGAAACCTTTCCTGGGGACGCTGAATTAATTTGATCGACGGCTCACCCTTCTTGCCCGTCTCGCGGGTGGCCATTTTGGGCAACAGGGGCGACAACCCGCGGGCATAGAGGGTTTCCATGGTTTGCGCGCCCCGCAAAGGCAGGTAAAAGCCGTTCCCGGCGGTGGCGATTTTTTGAAGCAACGGCTCGTTTAACCGCGATTTCACCACGTTGTCATCGGCGTCTTTAATATAACCGCCGCCTTTGGCTTGCGGTTCCGCCAACACCTCCCCCTCGACCGTGCCTACGCCGATGGTGAATACCCGCACGCCCGCCGCCGCCGCCTTCTCGGCCGCCTCGACCGACCCGTTCTCGTGATCCTCGCCATCGGTAATCAGGACGATCGCTTTGTAATTATCGCCTTCCCGGAAGGCGGTCAGCGCCGTGTCGATGGCCGCGGCCAGGGCGGTTCCACCCTGCGGCAAAGTATCCACCTCCAGGATATCGACGCTCTGGCGAAAGGCGTCATCGTCGAAAGTCAAGGGACACATTAAAAAAGCCGTGCCGGCAAAGGGCACCAGCCCCAGCCGGTCGCTTTGGGCGACCTGGATTAAATCCAGCACGGCCAATTTGGCGCGTGCCAGGCGATTGGGCGCCATATCGGTCGCCAGCATGCTGCGCGAGGTGTCAAAGACCACCACGATATCGAGTCCCTTTTGGCGCGCCTCTTCCCAAACCAATCCCCAGAGCGGCCGGGCCAGGGCGAGCAACAGAAAAGCCACGATCAGGACCGGCAGCGCCAGCCGGATTTTCTGCCGGTTTTGCGAGACCCCCACCGTCAGGAAGGCCAGCAGCCGGGAACGCACAAATTGGCGGATCAGGTGCTGCCGTTTGCGCCAGCTCCACCAAAGAAAGGCGACCAGCAACGGCAGGGTCGCCAGCATAATCCAAAGCATGGGAGGATTGGCAAAGCTCATGGCAGCTTCCTCCACACCGTGTTGGCCAGAATGATTTCCAGCAGGAACAGGAACATCCCCGGCACCAGAAACCACTCGAACAGCTCGCGATAATACTGGAATTTCTTGACGGTTACCTCGGTTTTTTCCAATTGGTCGATATCGCCGTAGATGGCCCGCAGGGTGGCGGAGCTGTCGGCGCGGTAATATTTGCCACCGGTTTTGGCGGCCACTTCTTTCAAGGTCTTTTCATCGACAAAATCCCCGGTTCTTTGGGCCATGGCAATCGTTCCCACACCGACGGTGTATATTTTTACACCCAAAGCCTGCGCCGCTTCGGCGGCGGTCAGGGGCAAGATATTGCCCGCGTTGTTCTGTCCGTCCGACATCAGAATCACGATTTTACTTTTTGATTTCAGACCGCGCAGGCGATTCACGGCTATGGACAGCGCCGACCCAATGGCGGTGCTGCGGTCGTCGATCACTCCGACGTTGAGCCGGGAAAGGTTCTCGATCAGGAACTCGTGATCGAGCGTCAAGGGCGATGCAATATAGGCCCGGCTAGCAAAAGCCACCAGGCCAATGCGATCGCTCAGGCGTTTCCGGATGAATTTCTCCAGGACATCCTTGGCAATGGTAATGCGATCCACCCTTTGTCCCCACAGCTCGAAATCCGGGGCCTTCATGCTTCCGGAAAGATCCAGCGAGACGACGATGTCGATGCCGCTGGCGGTGATTTTGGCTTCTCCTTCGCCGAGCTGAGGCCGGGCCAGCGCGACGATGAAAAACGCCAATGCCAGCCACCGCAACTTCGGCAAAAAACTGCCCGCCCGCGAACGCGTCAGGGAAGTGATGCCTTTGACCAACTGGATCGAGGAATACAGGAAAGCCGCCTCGCGTCCGTGCCGTCCTTTCAGCCAAGCCAGCAACGGCAGCAGCAAAAGCAGCAAAAGGAAATAGGGCTGGGCAAAGGTCATGACGCGGGCTGGGCGGCGGTTACGGGTTGGTTGGGCAGCGGTGGCGGCGGCTCGGTTTCGTTCACCAGCCGGAGAGCCGCCTCATGGAGCTCGATCAGCTCGGACTCCACCGGTTCGTACCGGGCAAACTTAACCAGGTCGCAGCGCTGAAGAAAGTCCTCCAACACCTCTTTGTGTCTGGGCATCAGCCGCGGGCTGGCTTGGAGCTCCAGGAGAAACTCTTCGGTCGTGCGCTCCGGAGCCTGAAAGTCGAAGCGTTCCTCCAGATAAATGCGCAAGGCATCGGACACCTCGATGCAAAACGGTTTGGGGTCGTGAATCAGCCGTAAAGCGGCCTCGAGCCGCTTGCGTGCCCGCTCGTGCGGCGGAATCTGGCGCTCGGGCTTCAACCGGGGCGGCGTCCGCAGCCAATAACGCCAAAGCAAATATCCCAATGCCCCCAGGGCCAAAGCGCCCAAAACCCACCGGAGCCACGTCCATTCGGTGGGGATGGCCACCGGCGGTTTAATCGGGCGAATGTCATGGGTGGCCAGGTTCGTGGCGGATGACAAAGTCTGGGTGGCAGCCCATAAACCGACGGGCGTCAGCAAAAAACCGAAGACGCACGCCAGCGCCAGGAGCGCGGACACCCATGTCCGCGTTGATCTTCGAGGACGAAGGACGAGGACGAAGGCCTCGCGCTTGAATAGTAGCGCAGACTGGCAGTCTGCCGTGTCGCAGGTTGGCAACCTGCCGGGCTTGCTGATGAAGACGCGGCTTGGAGAGTTCCACCGCCCGCCGACTGCCAGTCGGCGATACAGCAGACTGCCAGTCTGCGCTACTACAGAGCCGCCGGCGCAGCGCCCCTTCCAGGCCTTACCTCGCTGGCTCGTGGTATTCATCCGCGATGACGCCGCTTTTCACGCGTCTCGAAAAATTGACCCAAAGCAGCGGCATAGGGTTCATCGGTTTGCACCCGGATGGTGTCGATGCGCGCCGAGCGAAAAAGCCGCAGCAATTCCCCCTGGGTTCGCTTTTGGCGTTCGGCAAAGGCTCGACGGCGCCGCTCATCGCCCGTGTTAACTTCGACCACGTCACCGGTTTCGGCGTCCTTGAGAACCAGACGTCCGAGCGCGGGCAGCTCGGACTCGTACTTGTCGGTGACATGCACGGCCACCACATCGTGTCGGCGATTAGCCTGGCGCAGGGCGGTCAACGAGGTTTGCCCGAGCATGTCGGACAACACGACTTTGCGGCGCAGGTGGGCGTTGATCTCGGGGCGTGTCGGCCGGCTTTGGCCGAGAAAATCCGAAATCACCACCGCAATGGTGCGATGGGCGCAGACGCGAATTAAAAACTCCAAGGCCTGGTTGACGTCCGTGCCCGTGCGGCGCGGCTCGAAGTAAAGGATTTCGCGAATCACCCGAAGCACATGCCGGCGTCCTTTGCGGGGCGGAATGAACTTCTCGACCTGGTCGGTGAACAGAATCAGGCCGACCTTGTCGTTGTTGCGGATGGCGGAGAAGGCCAGCACGGAGGCGATCTCGGCGGACAGCTCGCGTTTGGACTGCTCGCCGGAGCCAAACAAACCGGAACCGCTCAGATCCACGATCAGCATCAGCGTCAGCTCGCGCTCCTCGACGAACTTCTTCACGAAGGGATGATTCATGCGCGCGGTGACGTTCCAGTCGATGGCGCGGACTTCGTCGCCCGGCTGATATTCGCGCACCTCGTCGAAGTTCATCCCCTGCCCTTTGAAAACGCTATGGTACTGGCCGGCCAGCGTTTCGGTGACGAGCCGATTCGTGCGCAACTCGATTTGGCGGATTTTCTTGAGTAATTCGCGTGGTATCATGACAGCTTACAGAATCTCAATTCTCAAATTTGAAATTTGAAATTAATAGTCGGGCTCACGGCACGGGCATTTCGTCGAATATCTTCTGAATGACGGTTTCGCTGGTCTGATCTTCGGCTTCGGCCTCGTAAGTGATGGCGACGCGGTGGCGCAAGACGTCCATTCCGATGCTTTTGACATCCTGGGGCGTCACGTAGCCGCGTCCCTTCAGGAAGGCATGGGCCTTGGCGGTGAGCGTCAGGGCGATGGTGGCGCGCGGCGAGGCGCCCAGTTGGATGAACGGTTTGACATCGATTTTGTACGGGGCGGGATCGCGGGTGGCGCAGACCAGATCAACGATGTAATCTTTGACCTTGTCGTCAATATAAATCTCATTGACGACCTGGCGGGCTTCGAGGATTTGGTTCGACTCGACCACGGCGCTGACGTTGGGCAGGTTGACCGTATGGGCCATGAGATCGAGAATCTGGCGTTCCTCGGCGCGCGACGGGTAGCCGATTTTCAACTTGAGCATGAAGCGATCGACCTGGGCCTCGGGCAGCGGATAGGTGCCTTCCTGTTCGATGGGATTCTGGGTGGCCATGACCAGGAACGGTTCTTCCAGCTTGAAAGTTTGTTCGCCGATCGTGACCTGGCGTTCCTGCATGGCTTCCAGGAGAGCGCTTTGTACTTTGGCGGGGGCGCGATTGATTTCGTCAGCCAAAACCAGATTGGCAAAAATGGGTCCTTTGCGGGTGCTGAAGCCGCCGGATTGCGGGTTGTAGATTTGCGTGCCAATCACGTCCGCCGGGAGCATGTCCGGGGTGAATTGCAGCCGGGCGAACTTGACGTTCACGCAGGCGGCCAGCGATTTCACGGCGAGGGTCTTGGCCAGGCCGGGCACGCCTTCGAGCAACAGGTGGCCATTGGCGAGCAAACCGATGGCCAGGCGTTCGGTGAGGTATTTTTGCCCCACGATGACCTTGTTTAACTCGCTAAATAGCGGGACTAAAAAGGCGCTGGCCCGCTGCACTTCCTGGTTAAGGGCGCTGATTTCATTGTTCATATTTGTAACATCTCACCTTGCAAGACAGAGAAACCAACACAAGTGTTCGGAAAAAGCAATCGCAACCTTGACTTCGCCTTGCCAGATTCTAGCTTTGCCGCATGGCTAAAGTGCCGAAGCGAACGAAACCTAAGACGCGCGCCGTCATGCTGGGAGTGGGCCTGGACTCGGACGGGCACAAACGGATCACGACCGGTCCGAACTTCGCCCTGGTGGGCGGTTCCCAAGAAACCCATGAGCATATGACCGAAAAGGCGCTCAAAATTAACGAAAAGCTGACCGCCCGGGGCAAGACCTTGGAAACCGTGGAACATACCGAATTCGAGGATATCGCCCATTCGGTGGGACTTCGGCCCATCCCAGCCGAACCGGACAAACCCGGCCCCAACTAAGCCGGCCGTCGCGGGAAGGCGGAGGATTCCGGGTCGGTCCGCGCGGCCGTGGGGCGGGTCCGGGCGGGATATTTTTAAGCGATCATGAGCACCGAACAGCATCCTTATATCTTTCTGGCCGTTTTTCTGGCGGTGGCGGTGGTGTTTCCCCTGATTCCCATCGCCCTGGCGTGGCTCTGGGCGCAAACCTTCTCGCCGGCCAAGCCGGGGCCCGACAAAAACAGTACTTATGAGTGTGGTCTGGTTTCCCGGGGCGAGGTCTGGATCCGTTTTCGTCCCGAGTATTATCTGTACGCGATTCTCTTTCTGGTGTTCGACGTGGAAACCATCTTTCTACTGCCGTTCGCCGTGGCGTTCCTGAAACTCCCGGTGGGCGCATGCGTGGCCATGATGGGGTTCCTGCTGTTGCTGTTGGAAGGGCTGCTTTGGGCCTGGCAGAAAGGGGTTCTCCACTGGAAATAGCGCCGATCGCTTATGAACGATGAACTGCGCACCGAGTTAAGCCGCCAAGGGTTGGTGATCACCAGCCTGGAAGCCCTGTACAACTGGGGCCGCAGCAACTCCGTCTGGCCGCTGGGTTTTGGCCTCGCCTGCTGCGCCATTGAAATGATCGCCGCCTCAATGGCCCGCTTTGACCTGGCACGGTTCGGTTCCGAAGTCTTCCGTCCCTCGCCGCGCCAGGCCGACTTGATGATCGTCGCCGGCACCGTCACCAAAAAAATGGCGCCCCAGGTCGTGCGGCTTTACAACCAGATGCCCGAACCGAAGTACGTCATCGCCATGGGCGCCTGCGCGATTTCGGGCGGCCCTTTCAAACAGGGTTACAACGTGCTCAAGGGCATTGACCGTTTGATTCCCGTGGACATCCATATTCCTGGCTGTCCGCCACGTCCCGAAGCGTTGATTCACGCCTTGATGACGCTGCAAAAGAAAATGGCGTCGGAAAAACTGACGGGGCCGCAACGCGCGCGCCACTGTCAGACCGCCACACCCAGCGAGTATCCGGTGCCCCAATTCGGCGCCCACGACCTGGAACCGGCCTTCAATCCGAAGGTCTGGCAGCCGACAAAAGTTGAACGCCATGAATAAAACTGTCAGCTTGTGTTTTTATGAGGCGCTAAACCTAAGTACTCCATTTCATAAATGCGCTCACGAATGAAGAGTCCGGAGACCAGCGCCAGGCCTGTAGCGCAGACTTCCAGTCTGCTGTGTCGCGGATTTCCAATCCGCAGGCGCCGAGCGGTGCGGACAGGCT
>JADGRT010000139.1 GCA_017880715.1 Verrucomicrobiia bacterium
CCCGGCGTTGAAACGCCGGGCTATTTTCATGATGTCCCTCCGGGACAAAAACACGGCCTCCGTCCGGCACCCGCAGATCAAATCCTAGTGGCATTGGACTTCCAGTCTGCTGATCGCGGATTTCCAATCCGCAGGCACCGGGAGGTGCGGACGGCCTGCCGACTGGAAGTCGGCGATACAACAGGTTGGAAACCTGCGCTACAAGACGGCAGATGCGCCTCTGGCGATACGTGAGCGGAATTCTGAAATGAGGTGCTTCGTATCATGCAGGCTCGTCGTATTATGTTGATTGCCGGAGAAGCCAGCGGCGATACCCTGGCCGCCGAGCTGGTCGGCGCCCTGAAACAGTCGGCGCTGGCCCGGAAGTTCTCCGCGCCCATCGAGTTCTTCGGCGCGGGCGGCCCGCGCATGGCGGCGGCCGGCGTGTCGCTAAGCCTCGACATGACCCAGCATGCAGTTGTCGGCGTTTGGGAGGTTGTCAAACATTATCCGGAATTGCGCGGCATTTTCAACCAACTCGTTCAGTTGGCTCATGACCGGCAACCGGATGCCATTATCCTGGTGGATTATCCGGGATTCAACCTGCGCTTTGCCCAGGCCATTAAGCGCCTGGTCCGTTCCCATGGCGGCATCTTCAAGAACTGGCGGCCCAAAATCATCGGCTACGTTTCCCCGCAAATTTGGGCCTGGCACGAAAGCCGCGTTCACCAGATCGCCCGCAACTTCGATCTACTCCTGAGCATCTTCCCTTTTGAAAAGGCCTGGTACGCCGAACGCGTTCCCCAATTCCAGGTCGAGTTCGTCGGGCATCCGCTCATCGACCGGTACGCGCAAACGCAGCCAACCCAACCTGCCAACTCTCAGGCGGCCGCGACCGGGGAAAGCAACCGTCCCATTCTCTTCCTGCCCGGCAGTCGCGAACGCGAAATCAAAAAGCATTTGCCGGTGATGCTGGCGGCCGCGCGCCGGATCATCGCGCAACAACCGCGCCCCTTGATCATGGTTGTTCCCAACGACGCCCTGGCGGAACGGGCGCGGCAACTGGCCTCCCGCTTTCCAGAAGTCCCAATCGCCATCCAAATCGGCAACCTGGCTGAGGTGCTCGCTCGCGCCGAGGTGGCGATTGCGTCCTCGGGCACGGTCACCATGGAATGCGCCTATTTTGGCGTGCCCACCGTGGTGTTCTATAAAACCTCCTGGGCTACTTACCAATTGGGACGCCGGCTGGTGAGCGTCAAATACCTGGCCATGCCAAATTTGCTGGCCGGCGAGACCGTCTATCCGGAACTGATTCAAAACGACTTTACGCCCGAAAACCTGGCCCGGGAAACCCTCGATCTGCTAAATCATTCCGATCGCCGGGCGAACATCCAAGCCACGCTGAAACGCGTGATCGCATCGTTGGGGACAACCGGGGCCAGCCAGCGGGCGGCCGACGCCATCGTGAACTTATTCTAATTTCCCATCCCAGCCCGGCGACTGGCCGGTTTGCCATTACCGGACCCACCGAGTTCGATAGAAGCCCTGCTTGGGATTGGGACTCTTATCGATGTATTGGTAACTTCCGGATGCGTTGGTGAACGTGCCGAGAGCATTCCAGGTTGTCAGGTTGGAAGAGTTTAGAATTTCCACAACCTGGCCGGCAGGGCCAGCGACGGTCAAGGCGAAAGAGCCCGGATTGATTGGGCCGGGGAGGCTTTGGGGTTGGATGGTCAGGGTCATCGACGGCAACTCGAATGCCACACGGTAATCGTCAAATAACATCCAATTGTCGCCGGGATTAACCGAGTCGTCGATGATCCAATAAGCCGTGATATCTCCGAGGTCGGCCAGTTGTCCCGGCGCCGCAATCGTTTGGTTGGTGGCCAACAGGAATCCCCCCAAGGTGGCATTCCAAAGGTTCTGCCCGAAGTCCATCCGCACCACCAGTTCGTAGGGCACTTCATTCGTGTAAGTAAAACCGGTGTCAACCCAGTTGGTCTTCGATAGGGTCCAGATCGAGTTATCGGAGTTGTCGAACTCGATCAGAAAGAGCCGGTCGCCATTGGTATTATACGCCGCCCACTGGAAATAGTCGTAGTAATCGTTGCTTGAATCTATGATCTCCATCAGCACCGAGAAACGGACGATTGGGTGGGTCGGGACGGGACTCAGGTTGATCGGATAATAAGCGTAGAGGTGGTCCTCGTTTTTGCTCCACGGGGCGTTAAGCCCGATGAATGCCTGCTGGCCTTTCCCGGCGAAACTCTCGGTCAAGATGCCGTTTCCGCCCGTGCCATCGCCCTTCCAACCCCCCTGCCCAATCAGGTTATAGTCGTTGGTGTTGAAGCCCTGCGCAATTTCGAAACCCGTTTGATAGATAACCCCCGAGGCGCCGACCACCGTTAACCGCGCCACCTGACTGGTTACCGAGGCGGCCGAATGGGCCATTATTACCGCGTACTGGCCTTCCTGGGCGCTTTGGACGTTGGTCAAGGCCAGGACCGAATTGGTGGCGGCGGCCATAGTCGCGCCGTTGAACTGCCACTGGAAAGTAAAAGGCAACGCACTGTAGGCGCTCGCCTCGAAGGTGACATTGCTACCCGCCAGCACGGCCTGGCTTCGTGGCTGGTTCGTGACCACCGGGGGGACCTCGCCGAAGGCCACTTGGTAATCGTCGAACAACATCCAATTGTCCCCCGGGTGGACCGGATCGTCGAAATACCAGACGGCGGCCATGTCTCCGAGATCCGCAAGTTTCGTGGATGAGGCAATCGGTTGGTCCGAAGCGATCAAACGGTCCCCGAGGGAGGCGCTCCAACGGTTCTTCGCATAGTCCATCCGAACAACCAGTTCATACTCGACTCCATTGTTAAAAGTTAAATCGGCATCCAGCCAGTCATTGGTCCCCGATCGGGTCCAGACGCGGTTATCGTAATTGTCGAACTCGATTAAAAAAAGCCAATCGCCCTTGCTATTATGCGCCATCCACCGGAACGAATCGTCGTAGCCATTGTTCGAGCCCAAGATTTTCATCCGCACCGAGAAACGGATGGGCGGGCTGGCTGGAATCGTCGTCAAGTTGATTGGGTAGTAGGCTGAGAAATAGTCCGTGTTCGTGCTCTCCGGGGGGTAATACCCGATGTAGGCCTGCTGGCCCTTCCCGGTGAAGCGCTCGTTCTCAATGCCGTTTCCGCCCGTGCCATCGCCGGTCCAGCCGCCCTGCCCGATCAGATAATAGGTGTTGGTGTTGAATCCCTGCGCAACTTCGAAGCCGGTCTGGTAGATATTAGTCCCGGCGGCGGCTTGAACCGGAGAGACCGAAAGGCAGCCTAAGAGTGCTGCGACGATCAGCGAAGGCCAGATTGGGAAACCGGAGAAAACCCTCCGGCGTCCCTGGTTTCGCCAGGAGATGAAGGGAGGATCCGACCCTAGCCATCCGCTGAGGTTGGCGTTTTTGGCAGCCCCCAAGTTCGATCGTTCGTTATTCCCCATGCTAATCATATTGTTCCTTGGCTGGAAACGGCATCGGCGGGCCTGCCCGCTGTGCGCAGGATGTTCTGAAAGTTACAGCCATCACTATCTCTCCGAGTTGTCAGGGACTTGAAGGCCTTTCACCTTTGCTTCCAATGCCCAGGCACATTCAACCCGCGTAGCACGCATGAAGAATAATGACGAGCCCCGGCTCTGGCAACCTAAAACGAGGAATGCCGTCCTCGGCAGCTTCCCAGTTTCGGGAAAAGAATGCGGCGCTCTGCCGAGACGCCGCTACGCCCTGGCGAAACGGATGTCAGACGGTCGGGAGACAGGAATCGGCGATGAAGAAGAAGAAGTTAGGGGCTCGTGGAACTCGCCCCTCCGACTCGCCCCTCCGACTCGCCCCGAAGAAATCTCTTTGATTCAGGCTCGAATCGAATCTTCGTGCCTCTACGGGCGTCCATTATTGGCATGAAGCACATTCTTTGGACCCGGAGTCTGTCACCTGGTTGCCTCTTGGGCATGCTCGCGAGTTTGGCTCTCACCGCCGCCGAACCGATACCGCTAGCCAAGGGACACGTCCTGTTCCAGGCCGACTTCGAAGCTACCAATGCCCTGCAGGCGTGGAAGGGCAGCACCCGCCTCGAAGCCGGTTTTCAAAGCCGGCAGTCGCTGGTCGTGGAACGTAAACCCGGCGCCTCCGAACCCTCGTCAATCGTGGGACTCAGCTTGCCGGTCACCGGAGTCCGCGGTTGCACGCTTAGCGGATCGGCCCGGATTAAGGCGGCGAACGTCAGCGCCAAGCCTAATCCGTGGAATGGTGTGAAGTTCATGCTCGCCATCGAAAGCCCCACGAGCAAAGCGTGGCCGCAGGCTGACCTCGATGCCGGCAGCTTCGATTGGAAACGCGCCGCCTTCACCGCCCGCGTTCCGGAAGACGCCACCGCTCTTACGCTGGTTCTCGGACTCGAATCGGTGACCGGCAAAGTGCAGTTCGACGATGTGAAGATCGTGATCGCCAAAACGCCACCGGTGTCCCCGCCGGTCGCCGCCGCCGGTCCGCCGTTCAAAGGCCACAACCTGCCGCGACTCCGCGGCGCCATGATTGCCCCGAACATCGACGAAGCCAGCCTCCGTCGGTTGGGCCGCGACTGGAAGGCCAACCTCATTCGCTGGCAGCTCATCCGCCACCTCCGGCCGGGCCAAAGCAGTTCGCTGGCGGATTATGACCCGTGGCTTGAAGACGAGTTGAAGAAACTCGATGCGGCGCTGAAGCACTGCGAACGTTACGGACTTTACGTGGTGGTGGATCTGCATTCACCACCCGGCGGCAAGGCCACGGCCAGCGGTTACGTCGGCTCCGATGACCGGTTGTTCACTGACCGGTCCTGCCAGGACAAATTCGTCGAGGTCTGGCGCCACCTGGCTGCGCGGTATAAAAATGCCAAGCCGATTTGGGGTTACGACCTGGCCAACGAACCTGTCGAGGGGCTGATTGAGGAAGGCTGCGACGACTGGCAGGCGTTGGCCGAGCGCACCGCCAAGGCGATTCGCGAGATCGATCCGCAACGAGCTCTTATCGTCGAACCGGCCGGCTGGGGAAGTCCGGACGGTTTGCGGGACTGGTTGCCCCTCGCCGTTTCCAACGTCGTCTATAGCGTTCACATGTATCTGCCCTCGGCATTTACGCATCAGGGTGTATTTGGAAAGACACCGGAATGCGGTTACCCAGGCCTGATCGACGGCAAGGTGTGGAACCGGGCGCAACTCGAGGCCGCACTTCAACCCGTCATTGATTTTCAGCGACGGTACAACGTCCGCATTTACATCGGAGAATTCAGCGCCATCCGCTGGGCGCCCGACCACAGCTCGTATCGGTGGTTGAAGGACGTCATTGACATCTTCGAGGCGCACGACTGGGACTGGAGCTACCATGCCTTCCGCGAATGGAACGGCTGGAGCGTCGAGCACACCGAGGACCGCAGCGACAACGCTCCCGCCGCACAGCCCACCGACCGGCAGAGGCTGCTGTGCGACTGGTTCGGTCGAAACCAGAGCCCATCCTGGTAAGTGATTCCGCTGAAAACCCCCGTCGCGGCGACTCGGCAGAGCGCCGCCAAGTTCCCGGGTTCGGGCAAAGAGTCCGGCGCTCTGCCGAGTCGCCGCGACGCCCGCCAAAATCGGAAGTTATTTTTGCACGGACCCTAAGCCGAGTTCGACTCGGCGTTCCGATGGGGGGGTAAAAATGGCGACCCTAAGGGGAATTGAACCCCTGTTACCGCCGTGAAAGGGCAGTGTCCTAACCGCTAGACGATAGGGTCGTCACAGAACCGCCAAATATATGGGCGTCTCGGACTTTGTCACGCTGAAAAATCCGACTTTTTAATCGTCGCGATTGGCGCTGCTTCCAGGATGCGTTCGTCGTAAACCGGTTGGACCTGATATCCTGGCGGCACCACGAGGAAATCGGTTTCCGGCCAGTCGCCGGCCAGCCATCGGCGCAACAGGTCGAGGTTGCCGCGCAATTCCTCGTAGCGCCACTGCCTCTGGGTGCAGATGCGCTGGACCTTTTCCGGCAGGGCGAGAGCCGCGTCGAAGTCGAAGCCGATGAGCGCGCCGCAGCCATAGTTTTGCGACCAGCGTCCGCTTATTTCCATCAGATAACGGGCATTGTCCTCGCCGTATTTGGCTACGAGTTCGGTGAAGGTCTTATCCAGGCCGAAAGCCGGAGTCTGGTCGCCCAGGTGGTCGGCCGCCTCGCGCATGGCGCCGGCGCCGGATTGGTGGAGGGCTTTGCGTTGCGCGAATTCCAGCCAGCCGGCGGTGAAGAAGAAGGTGCCGGGATGGGAGCCAAACACTTCCTGGTAGCGTTCCTTGTTTCCCAGAAAGAAAGTGATGCAATCGTGGGCGCGCGGGATGATCAACTGGGTATGGGGCGTGGTCAGGCCGTTGACCATTTGGTTGCAGATGCCGTAGCCAATCAGGATGGCATCGTATTGGCCGGGAGCGATGCGGTCGATGCGGTTTTGGAGATCCTGGTGGCCGTTTTTAGGATCGTCATGATGGCCGACGGGCAGGAATTCCAGATCCAGGAGGTGGGGCGTTTGCGCCGCCAGCCAGCAGATTTCGCGTTGGGCGATTTCGCAGGCGATGACTTTGAGCGATTGCTTGGCCGATGCCATGGTGGGGCCATTAAGGCGGTGTTTGGCGCAGGCGTCAATGGCGCCGTGAGCCTTGGGCGGACCGTGTTGGTCGAGGATGCTGGTATGCCGGGTTTCCAGCCAGTGACGTTCAGGGCCATGCGCCGGGGAAAAACGACGCCGCTTATTCAGGCGTTTCTGGATGTGTTCCAGGGTCGGGCGCGGCAGCTTGGCCGCGTGAATCCAAAAACGGCGATTGGATTAACGCCAAGGCGCCAAGACGGCAAGATGCAGAGGTAGGAGAAACTGGCGCCTCCGTTCTGTTTGAAAACCAGGAATTTACACAGCTCCTCATTAGTTGAATGCATCTCATGAAAACCCGGAAAGAGGGATGCTGTAGGGGCCCGGCGCGATCGCATTCAGGTGGAGATCGTAGAAATCGACAAACACATCCGTATCGAACGTGATCCGGATTTGATTGAACGCATAGGTGCCATGCATCACGGACGTCGAATAGAACTCGCCCGAGTAGCCAAGCATAAACGAGGAGACATCGGTGGCGGACGCACGAAATGCGACGGCAGCGAAGCCGACAAATAGCAGTACGCACGCGCTTTTTAATGATAGGGATTCGCTTTTAAGGCTCACGCCGGTTATTCCGCCTTCTTCTTTTGCAATTTTGACCGACGCCAGATCATTCGTCGCATCCACCTTCGCCGCCAACGCAACAATGCCTTGTGGTCATTGTAACACCTCGTTGACTTCTAATATTTCGACG
>JADGRT010000140.1 GCA_017880715.1 Verrucomicrobiia bacterium
GGATCGCCGATGAATGGTTCCTGGCGGCGGCGTGCGCATCTCACTTTTTTCCCACACCCAATACCTTGGTGATTTGGAGCGCGGACATTCTTGTCCGCCTCTTCGTCCTGGTCAACGCCAAAGCGGACAGGAATGTCCGCGCTCCGAAAAAAGTGAGATGCGCACGGCGGCGGCCTACCTCCCGATTGGGGGTTGACGGACGGGCTTTCTCCTCTAACGTACACGCGATCTTGGCGAACTGGACTGGGATGACCGGATGGACGGGAGAGTTGACCGTCAGGCGCCCGGCGCAGCGAACCGGCCGGGATAGACTGTTCTTGCCCGGTCAGGGCAGGTTTTTGGCCGCAGCGAGCACCATGAAACGCATCCTGTTGATACTGCTAAGCAAGGCACTTTTGACCTGGTCGCTGTTGGCTCAAACCAACACGGTGACCACGGGCCGTCCGTTGTCGCTCGAGGAAGCGTATGATCGCGCCTTGGCGACCGATCAGAGCATCCAAATTGCTTTCGAAGAAATCCAGAAAAACGATCTGTTACCCTGGAGCGCGCTGACGCGCCTCGGGCCGCGCATCACCGGCAATGGAGGCTACAACAAGCCTGAACATAACCTCGCCAATTTTACGGGTCCCATATTGGTGGAAACGTGGCGCGGGGACATCACCGTGCAACAACCGCTTCTGGACCCGACGGTCTTGGCCGCGTACCGCGCCGGCAAACTCTCGGCGCAAGCGGCCCGGCTGACGCGGTTGTACCTCGCTCGGAATGTTCTTTTTGGCGTCACCCGCGCTTATTACGACGTGTTGAAGAAGGATCGAATCGTGCGCGTCAGCCGCCAGACGCTTGCCCTGGCGCAACAGCAGCTCGATTTGGCCCAGAACCGGTTCCGGTCGGGCGAGGTAACCAAGACGGACGTGCTGCGGGCGCAGGTGACGGTGGAGCGGGCCCGGCGATCGCTGGTGACGGCCGAAAACAGTCTTAGCCTGGCGCAAAAAACCCTCAGCACCATGCTCAACCTGCCGTCGCCGGCCGGTTTTATCGTCCTAGATCCACCGCCTTATCCGACCGACACGCCAGCGCTGGACGATTTGCAGCAGCGCGCGGCCGCGCGGCGGGAGGATCTGCGCGTGGCCGGTTTGACGATTGACCAAAGCCGCCAGCATGAACGCGAGGTAAGAGCGCAATACTGGCCGCGGTTGGTGGGCCAATGGAGCAAGCAATGGCTCGATCCGGAAACATTCTCTTCGCCCAACGATTTTTGGCAGGCGGGTCTGGCTTTGCAGTTGCCGCTGTTTACCGGCGGCCAGCGGGAGGTGGATTTGCAGCGAACCCGGCATGAAACCAAACAAACCGAGTTGAGCCGGGAAAGCCTCCTCAAGTCGGTGGAACTGGACGTCCAGGACGCCTGGTTGAACGCGCAAACGCTCGCCCAATCGCTGAAGGCCTTGGAAGTCGAAGTCGCCGCCGCTGAAGAGACGCTTAAAAACTTGCAAAACCAATATAAAGCGGGCTCGGCAACCAGTCTCGATGTCCAGAATGCCTTGAACGATCTCAACACCTCCCGGACCGATCAGGCCGTGCAGATTTACGATTACCAAATCGCGTTGCGGAACTTGGAGCGCGCCTCCGGAGTGTTCCAGGAGGAACGGATTAAAAAATTAAAAGATCGTTAGACGAATGTCTGATGCCATGAAACGTATATTCCCGGCGGTTAGCGCCTCGCTGTTCAGGATTCCTCCCACCTATTGCCAGAGGCGCATCTGCCGACGTGGTAGCGCAGGTTTCCAACCTGCTGTATCGCCGACTTCCAGTCGGCAGGCTGTCCGCACCGCTCGGCGCCTGCGGATTGGAAATCCGCGATACAGCAGACTGGAAGTCTGCGCTACCGGCCCGGCACTGGCATCCGGGCACTTCTTTCGTGAGCGCATTTATGAAATGGAGTACTTAGTCCTGGGGACGGTGGCCGTCCTGAGCCTGATCCTGATTTCCGGATGTTCAAAATCCGATCCGGCGCCGGCGCGCCGCGCCTTGGCGGTCCCGGTCCGGGCGGCGCTGGCGGTGCAAAAGAACATTCCCCTCCAAGTCCAGGCCATTGGCGCGGGCGAGGCCACGGCGACCGTGGCCTTGAAGAGCCAGATCAATGGCCAGATCACTCAAGTCCATTTTATCGAGGGCCAGGATCTCAAGAAAAACGATCCGCTCTTCACGATTGATTCCCGGCCGTTTGAAGCCGCGCTGAAGCAGGCGGAAGCCACCCTGGCCCGGGATATTGCCCTGGCCGAAAACGCCCGGCTGGAGGCCCGCCGCGCCGAGGATTTGCTGAAAACCGACAGCGTTCCGCAGCGGCAGTACGACTTGGCCAAGGCGAGCGAAGCCGCGACGCAGGCCACCCTGAACGCCGACCGGGCGCTGGTGGATAATGCGAAGTTGCAGCTCGAATACTGCTCGCTGCGTTCGCCCATCGACGGGCGGGCGGGCGATCTGCTCATGCATGCGGGGAATATCATCAAAGCCAACGATGCCACGATGGTGATCATCAATCAGATCGTCCCCCTCTATGTGACCTTCGCGGTGCCGGAGAAATACCTGCCCGAGATCAAGCGCGCCCTGGCCGCCGGCGAATTGCCGGTGCGAGCCGTGGTGCCGGGCCAGGAGGATGCGCCCGCGGAAGGCAAGCTGTCGTTCCTGGACAATACCGTCGATGCGACCACCGGCACCATCCGGCTCAAGGGAACCTTTGCCAACCCGGAACAGCGGCTCTGGCCCGGCCAGTTTGTCAACGTCGCGATGACCTTGTCCGTGCAGTCCAACGCCCTGCTGGTTCCCTCGCAGGCGGTGGAATCCGGCCAGGGTGGCCAGTATGTGTTCGTGATCAAACCCGATTCAACCGTAGCCTATCGGGCGGTAACCATTGGCCGCATGGTGGGCGAGGAGATGGTGATCGACCAGGGATTGCAGCCCGGGGAACGGGTGGTAACGGACGGCCAACTGCAACTCGTCGAAGGCGCCAAGGTGGAAGTGAAAAGCGAAGACGGGAAGCCGGCGGAAAAACGTCCATGAACATCGCCGCTCTCTTCATTCGCCGGCCGATCATGACGACGCTCGTCATGCTGGGTCTGCTGATTTTTGGCGCCACGGCCTATCGGTTCCTGGCCGTCAGCGACCTGCCTAACGTGGATTTCCCGACGATCCTGATCTCGGCCAGCCTGCCGGGCGCCAGTCCGGAAACCATGGCGGCCGCGGTGGCTACGCCGCTGGAACGCCAGTTTTCCACCATCGCCGGCGTGGACTCGATGACGTCCGTCAGCGCCCTGGGTGTCTCGCAGATTACCATCCAATTCTCGCTGGAACGCAACATCGATGCGGCGGCCCAGGATGTGCAGGCCATGATTGCGAAAGCGGCTTCGCAATTGCCGCGCGACATGCCGAACCCGCCGACGTACCAGAAGGTGAATCCCGCCGACCAACCCGTCCTGTACCTGGCGTTGAGTTCCCCGACGCTGCCGTTGTCGAAGGTGGACGAATACGCGCAAACGTTCATGGCGCAGCGCATTTCCACGGTCAATGGCGTGGCTCAGGTTCAGGTCCTGGGCACCCAAAAATACGCGGTCCGCGTGCAGTTGGATCCGCAAGCGCTGGCCTATCGTGGCATTGGGATCGACGAGGTGGTCAGCGCCATTCAGCGCGGCAACGTGGACTTGCCGACGGGCACGCTGTATGGCAATCACCAGGCCTTCATCTTGCAGGCCAACGGCCAACTCATGGACGCGGACGCTTACCAGCCGCTGATCGTGGCCTATCGCAAGGGATCGCCGGTGCGCCTCCGGGACTTGGGCCAGATCATCGACAGCGTGGAGAACAACAAGATTGCCGGCTGGTTCAATGGCACGCGCGCCATCATCCTGGCGGTCCAACGGCAACCCGGCGCCAACACGGTCCGCGTGGTGGATGACGTCAAGAAATTGCTGGGCGGCTTGCAGACGCAACTGCCGGCGTCGGTTACGTTGAGCACGCTCTACGACCGTTCGGTCTCGATCCGCCAATCGGTCAATGACGTCCAGTTCACGCTGGTGCTGGCGATTTGCCTGGTGGTGCTGGTGATTTTTTTGTTTCTGCGGAACCTTTCGGCGACGATCATTCCGAGCCTCGCGTTGCCCATGTCGATCGTGACCACGTTCGGGGTCATGTATCTGCTTGGATTCAGCCTGGACAATTTCTCGCTCCTGGCCTTGACCCTGTGTGTCGGATTCATTGTCGATGACGCCATCGTCATGCTGGAGAACATTGTGCGGCACATGGAACATGGGCAGGGCGTCATGGAGGCGGCCCTGACCGGATCCAAAGAAATCGGTTTCACGATCCTATCCATGACCCTTTCGCTGGTGGCCGTCTTTATTCCCGTGCTGTTCATGGGGGGCATCGTGGGACGCCTGCTGCACGAATTTGCCGTGACCATCACCGTGGCGATTTTGGTGTCCGGGTTTGTCTCGCTGAGTTTGACCCCCATGCTGTGCAGCCGGTTCCTGCGCCCACCCCAATTGCTTAAGCATGGCCGCCTCTACGCGATATCGGAGGCCTTTTTCGACGGTTTGCATAACGGCTACGATCACACGCTGCGCTGGGCGTTGCAGCATCGGATCGTCGTGCTGGGAATTTCCCTATTGTTGCTGGTGGCGACCCTTTGGCTGTTCCTGATCATTCCCAAAGGATTCCTGCCCAGCGATGACACCGGCCAGATCTTCGCCTTCACGGAAGCGAACCAGGGCATTTCCTTCGATGCCATGGCGCGGCATCAACAGGCGCTGGCCGAGATTGTCCGGCAGGATCCCAACATCGATTCCTTCATGTCAAGCATCGGCCCCAGCGGTCCCACCACCACCGGCAACGCCGGCCGCATTTTCATGCGGTTGAAGCCGCGGTCGCAACGGCCGTTAGGGGTGGATGCCATCATCCAGGAATTACGGCTCAAATTGGCGCAGATCCCGGGCATCCGCGCGTTCGTGCAAAACCTGCCGCCCATCCGCATCGGGGGCCAACTGACCAAGAGCCTTTACCAGCTCTGCCTGCAAGGACCGGACACCGACGAGCTCTACCGGCAGGTGCCCGCGCTGGAGGCCAAAATCCGGCAACTGCCCGGCCTGGTGGATGTGACCAGCGATCTGCAAATCAAAAACCCGCAGGTGAATATCGAGATCGATCGCGACCGCGCCTCGGCCCTGGGCGTCATGCCGCAACAGATTGAAGACGCCCTCTACGATGCCTATGGTGCGCGACAGATTTCCACCATCGACACGCCCAACAACCAATACAAGGTCGTCGTCGAACTGCTGCCGAAATACCAGGAGGACCCCTCCGTGCTGCCGCTGCTTTACATCCGATCCGCGCAGGGAAAATTGGTGCCGCTGGATGCCGTGGCAAAAATGTCCCGCAGCGTTGGGCCCATGACCGTCAACCACGTCGGGCAACTGCCGGCGGTGACGCTATCGTTCAACCTGCGACCCGGCGTGTCCCTGGGCGAAGCCGTCGCCGAGATTCGGCAAATCGCCCGCGAAACGCTGCCGGCCACCATCACCACCTCCTTCCAGGGGACGGCCCAGGCGTTTCAATCTTCGATGCAAGGTTTGGGCTTGCTGTTGCTCATGGCCATCTTCGTTATTTATCTCGTGTTGGGCATTCTCTACGAAAGTTTCATTCATCCGCTGACCATTCTGTCGGGACTGCCGTCGGCCGGATTCGGGGCCTTGATCACGCTGCTGCTGTTTCACCAGGAACTGAATCTCTACGGCTTTGTCGGCATCATTTTACTGGTCGGCATTGTAAAGAAGAACGCGATCATGGTGATCGACTTTGCGCTCGAGGCCCAGCGCAAGGAAGGCAAAGAGCCCGCCGAAGCGGTCTATCAAGGGTGCCTGATCCGTTTTCGCCCCATCATGATGACCACCTTTTCCGCGCTGATGGGCACGCTGCCGGTGGCCCTGGGCGTGGGCGGCGGGGCCGAATCGCGAAGGTCGCTCGGCCTGGCCGTGGTGGGGGGATTGGTGGTGTCGCAGTTGCTGACGCTTTATCTAACGCCGGTGGTTTATATCTACATGGACAAGCTCAACCATCAATTGGGCCGTTGGTTTCACCGGCGGCCCGCCGCCCCTCCGGCAGTATCAGCGTAGTCCGGAGTAACTTTCGTCCTCCGTCGTCGTCCTCGAAAAGACGAACATCCAATATCTTGCGGGCGTAGCGGCGTCTCGGCAGAGCGCCGCATTCTTTGCCCGAAACCGGGAAGTTGGCGGCGCTCTGCCGAGTCGCCGCTACGGAGGTTTGCGGCCCACCTGCGGCGCTGGGTCTCTTCGGAGGGGCGAGCTCCGGGAGCCCCACTTCACGCTGGAGCCCACCGCGACGCAGATTTAAGATGCGCCCATCGCCGCTCCCTGCTAACATCCCCCCTAACCATGAATCCTCACCTTCGCAAAGGGACAGCATCGGCGCTACTGGGCCTGTTGGCGCTGCTTTCCACTTCGGCTTTCGCCCAGACGCCATCGCCGTTTTTCCAGGATCGCGACCTGACCAGGATCGGCGTCTATTATTATCCGGAAGCGTGGCCGTCGAATCAGTGGGGCCGCGATATCGCCAACATCAAAAAGCTGGGGCTTGAGTTCGTTCACATGGGCGAATTTGCCTGGGCGTTCATGGAGCCGGAAGAAGGCAAGTTCTCTTTCGACTGGCTGGAGCGGAACGTGCAGCTTTGCGCCGATCAAGGCCTGAAAGTCGTCCTTTGCACGCCGAGTCCCACGCCGCCCGTGTGGCTCGTGCGGCAACATCCCGAGGTGCTGATGGTCGATGCCAAGGGCCGCCGAATGCAGCATGGCTCGCGCGAGCACGCCTGCTGGAGCACCGCCGCTTACCGGCAGCAGGTCGAAAAGATCGTCACTGAGCTGGGCAAACGGTTTGGTAAAAACCCGGCCGTTTGGGGCTGGCAGCTCGACAATGAACTCAGCCATTACGGCAAAGACTTCTGCTACTGCGAAGCCTGCACGGCCAAATTCCAGGCCTGGTTGCAACAGAAATACGGCACGGTCGAAAGTTTGAATCGCGATTGGGGCAATGCCTTCTGGTCGCAAATCTACCAGGAGTTCACGCAAATCCAGACAGTCGGAGTAATTGGCAATGACCTCATTGAATTCGCGTTCGGCATCGGCGGCGGCCTGTTGCGAACTTCCGAACGTCGGCAGTTCAACCAGATCGAGATCGTTGGCGGTCAAATCTTTTGCATAAAACGGAGCTTTGCTCCAGTTCTCAAATTCAGCCAACTGTTCGGACTTGTTGGCGTCAAGGCAGCCGAGCGCATAAATCGCCTGCGCGCGGATGGCGCGGTCGG
>JADGRT010000141.1 GCA_017880715.1 Verrucomicrobiia bacterium
CAAGGCGGCTGATTATGGCAACGATGCCGTCAATTGGACCGCCGCCAGCCCCACGGCCGGATGGGTTAATTTCCGCGAGGATTATCCGGTGCGTTTGGGGGGCATGACCCGGGATAGCGCTGGCAAGGTCGGGTTGCGATTAACAGGTTTGACGGGCCAAAGCTACCTGCTCGAATGGTCCACGAACCTTCAGAACTGGACGGTGTTAAAGACCGTGGAAACAATCGATGGCCAGATCGATTATTCCGATCCGGATACCGGCGGGTTTGCGCGCCGTTTTTACCGCGCTCGACAAGCTCCCTGATGGAAAGCCAGGTAAACGATGAATGTCTTTTGGCCGAGCCGCAGTAATGATGGGATTATGATGATGGACAAAGTTCAAGCGATTCGCAGGTTGCAGGCTTTTGATGAGGCAGGCTGCCAGTCGGCGCTGCCGATCGGACGTCTCCTCGATAGAAGGTCTTTACTGATCTCCTGCGTAGGGTTCGCACTGCTGGTGCTTGGGCTGGCCTGGACGTCATCGAGCCAAGCGGCGGTGCTGATTTCGACCAACAGCCAGTGGAGTTATCGCGAGGGAACCAATGAGGCCTCGACGCCGATCGGGGCCTGGCGCACTAATTGGGTCGAGGATGGGACCTGGTTGAGAGGAAACGCGCCCTTTTATTACGATACCAAGACACCACGCGTTTTCACCGGCAACACGTACCTCGATGACATGTACACCAAGTACTACAGCATCTTCCTGCGTTGCACGTTCGTGGTCACCCATGCCGCGGAGGTGGGCGGATTGGTGCTGAACAACATTTGTGACGACGGTTTTGTGATGTGGATCAACGGTTATGAAGTGAAACGTCACAATATGCCCACCAACACCCTCACCATCAATAGCAAGGCTTCCCAAGCCCTGGTTGCCACCAACAGTTTTTCATTGCCCGATCCCGCGCTGTATCTGGTTTCCGGGACCAACATTGTGGCCGTGCAGGTTTTCAATAATAGTCTCACCAGTTCAGATTTGCTCTTTGACGCGGCGCTAAGCTCGATCGTACGCGAAACCATCCCCCCGGTGGTCACCGCCATTAATCCGCCCGCAGGCGCGGTGACCAGTTTGCCGCAGATTACGGTGACCTTTAGCGAGCCCATCGTAGGAGTGACAATGTATGACCTACTCCTGAATGGCACGCCTGCCATGGGGGTCGCCGGATCCGGCTCGGTCTATACTTTTTCGTTCGCTCAGCCGGCTTATGGCACTGTCCAGTTGACCTGGGATTCCCAGCACGAGATCACCGATCTGGCTTCCAACCGGTTCGATGAAACCGGCTCGCAGATTAACTACACGCTGGTGGATTTAACGCCGCCGGCGGTCGCCCTGCTGAATCCGCCGGCGGGGTACTGGGTGCGGCAATTGGCGCAAGTCGAAGTCCGGTTTACCGAGGCGGTCAGCGGGGTGGAGGCCGCTGATCTGCTGATCAACGGGCAGCCGGCCGCCAGCGTGACCGGAACCGCCAGCGGGCCGTATTTGTTCCAGTTCGCCCCACCCGCCACCGGCCTCGTGCATCTGGCGTGGTCGCCGGGGCACGGCATTCAAGATCTGGCCAGCCCGCCGAATCCGTTCGCCGGGGGAAACTGGGATCTGACCCTGGACCCCAACGCGGTGAGCACCGACGTTATCATCAATGAATTTCTGGCCGGCGCACTCAGTACCAACCTGCTGAAAGACGAGGACGGCGAGGTGCAGGGATGGATCGAGTTATACAACCAGGGCAACCGGCCGGTCAGCCTGGCCGGATGGGCGCTGACGGATACCGCCGCCGCTCCGGATCGGTGGCTGTTTCCGGACATGACGATCCAGCCGGGCCAATACCTGGTGGTTTTTGCCTCCGGAAAAGACCGGACCAACCTGGTTGGAAACCTTAAATTGCACACGAATTTCAAATTAAACCCAGCGGGTGGATATGTGGGCCTGTTCAATGCGGAATCGCCCAGACAAGCGGCGTCGGAGCTTCAGCCGGATTATCCGGAGCAGCGTTACGATTATTCGTATGGGCGGGACGATCAGAGACTGTGGCGGTACTACGCGATTCCCACTCCGGGCGCGCGCAACGGAAACAGTCCGATCGCCGGAATGGTCCAGCCGGTTCATTTCAGCGTCAACCGGGGTCTGTTCAACGCGCCCTTCCGGCTGAGCCTCGCCACGACCACGTCCAACGCCACCGTGAGGTACACCACCGATGGCAGCATGCCGACCGAGGCCAACAGCCTGGTCTATTCCACCAGCCTGCTCATCGACCACACGACGGTATTTCGGGCGGCGGCGTTCCTGATAAACCGGCTTCCGTCGCTGGCCGAAACGCACACCTACATTTTCCCCGGGGATGTCATCCATCAACCCGCGCAGCCCGCGGGTTTTCCCCTGGGCAATTGGGGCACTTTTCCGCCGGATTTCGAGATGGATCCGAAAATTGTCAATGACCCGAACTACAGCGGCACGATCACAAACGACCTGTTGTCGCTTCCCGCGTTGTCCATCGTGATGAAAACCGATGACATGTTCGGTCCTGCCAACGGGATTTACACGCACTCGGCAACCAGCTACACCGGACCGGCTTGGACCCGGGCCTGTTCGGTGGAATTGATCAATCCGGACGGCTCGAAAGGATTCCAGGAGGAATGCGGCATCAAAATGCACGGCGGCGGCAGCCGGGAGCAATCCAAGGAAAAGAAACATCCCCTGCGTCTCGTCTTCAAAGCCGAATACGGCGGGTCCAAGCTGAATTTCCAGTTGTTCCCGGACAGCCCGGTAACCGAGTTCGACACCATCGATTTGCGTTCCGATTACAATAACCACTGGACCCACATGTATGACAATGCCCAGCGCGCGCGTGGCACCCTGACGCGCGATGCTTGGTTCAAAGATGTCCAGGCCGCCATGGGGGCTGTCTCTTCCCACAGCCGTTTCGTTCAGCTCTATATCAACGGCCTTTATTGGGGCGTATATAACCCGTGCGAGCGGCCCGAGGCCGCCTTTGCAGCTTCGTATTTTGGGGGGAAGAAGGAGGATTACGACGCCTTCAACGGCACCATGCCTTCGCCGCCCGCGGATGGCGACGCGGTGGCGCGCAACACCCTGCTGGGCATCGCAAGCGCCGGCAATTTGGCGGATCCCAACCAGTATGCCTTGATACAGCAATACTTGAATGTCCATCAATATATTGACTACCTCATTCTGCAATACTATGGAGCCAATCAGGACTGGGGTCCCCAAAAAAACTGGTACTCCTTCCGCCGGCGGCAGGCGGGCGCGGGTTTTATTTACCTGTGCTGGGACAGCGAGCGCACGCTGGAAGGCGTCAACGACAACCAACTTTCCATCAGTCCGGACAGCTTGCAGTCCAAACTGGTGGCCAACGCCGATTACCGGATGAGCTTTGCCGATCGCGTCCACAAGCACTTTTTCAACGGTGGCGCGCTGACCACGAACGCCGTCATCCAGAGTTGGCGGGCGCGGGCGGCGCAGGTGGACCGGGCGGTCGTTGCGGAATCCGCGCGCTGGGGCGACCTGAATATCAAATTCGCGATCAGTCCGCTGCCTTACCCTTCCTACAACCTCGCCACGCCGTATAACCGGAACGAAGATTGGCTGGGCGAACAGGGCCGGCTGCTGAGCAACTATTTTCCCTACCGGTCCGACATTATGCTGAATCAGTTTCGCGCCGCCGGGCTTTATCCGAGCGTGGCCGCGCCCGCCTTCAATCAACACGGCGGTCACGTCCCGGCCGATTTTAATCTGATCATCGGCAATCCCGGCGGAAGCGGCGCGGTTTATTATACCACCAACGGCGTGGATCCGCGCGTGGCGGTTACCGGCGCGGTTTCACCGGGTGCCCGCGTTTACAGCGATGCCACCCCCTTGCGATTGAATGCGTCGGCGGTGGTTAAGTCCCGCGTGCGGGACGCCGGCGGCAACTGGAGCGCGTTGAATGAGGCTCAGTTTCAGGTGGCCGAACTGGGATTGCCCGTGCGCATCACCGAGATCATGTATAATCCAGCCGGCGGCAGCACGTACGAATTCATCGAATTGCAGAACATCGGCGCCGCGCCGGCGGATTTGAGCCGGGCCAGCTTTGTCGGCATCGATTATATCTTTCCCGATGGCGCCGTACTGGCGCCCGGGGCGGTCATGGTGCTGATTCCGGATTTGAATCCCGGGGCGTTTTTGGCGCGCTATCCCGGCGTTCAAATTGCCGGTTTATATAAAAACAGCCTGGCTAACAGCGGCGAACGCATCGTGTTGGCGGACGCGTTCGGCCGCACGATAACCTCGGTGGAGTACCAAGACATCGATCCCTGGCCGCCGCTGGCTGCTGGGCGCGGCTATTCGCTGGAGCTAATCGATGCGCGGGGCAATCCCAATGATCCGGCGAATTGGCGCGCCAGTGCCGATTACGGTGGTTCGCCCGGCCGGATTAATCCCGCGCCCACCGCCGCCGCAGTCCGCCTCAACGAGGTCATGGCCGACAATGCCTCGGCGGTGAGCAATGCCTGGGGATTCTCCGATTGGGTTGAGGTTTTCAATGGCGGCAGTCAGACGGCGAATCTCGCTGGCTGGAGCATGAGCTGTGGTGGCGCGCAGAGCTTCCCATTTCCTGAAGGCGTCAGTCTCGCGCCAGGCGCTTTTCTGGTCGTCTGGTTCGATGCTCAAACCAATGCCCTCGGGCTGCATACTGGATTTGCGTTGAATCGACAGGGTGAAACCTTGGGTTTGTACGATGCGGCCAGCAATCGTGTCGAGGCCTTGACTTTTGGCCCGCAGGTGGCGGATTACTCGATTGGCCGGGTCGGTGTTGGTCCCGGGGAGTGGCAATTGACGGTGCCGACGCCGGGAGCCGTCAATCAGTCAGCCGCCGTGGTTTCGAGCGCGAATCTGGTGATTAACGAGTGGATGGCGAATTCCAACCCGGGCGCCGCGGATTGGCTGGAACTGTATAACCTGTCAGCCGCCGGTCCGGTGGCCCTGAAGGATCTGTATCTGGGGACTAGCAATGCCTTGTTTCAGTTCAAGTCGCTGGCCTTTGTGCCAGCCAGAGGATACGTGCGGTTGTGGGCCGATGAGCAGCCGGGCGGCAATCATCTCGATTTCAAGCTGCCGGCCAGTGGCGGTCGAATCGACCTCTTTGACGCCACGGGGGAACTGCTGGATCAGGTGGTCTATGGGCTGCAAAGCGAAGGGGCGTCGCTGGGGCGATTGCCGGACGGGACTGGACCGGTAGTGACGTTCACCGCCAGCGCGAGTCCGGGAACGACCAATTATCTGCCGGTTTACAGCGGGCCGGTTTTGAACGAGCTCATGGCCAATAATCTTGGTATTGTCAAAGATAATGAAGGACGCTGGGGTGATTGGATCGAGTTATATAATCCCCTGGATTCGCCTTTCAATCTAAGCGGCCTGAGTTTAAGCGTCGGCGAGCCCAAACCGGGTCAGTGGGTGTTTCCGCCGGGAACCGCGCTCGCCGCCAATGATTTTTTAATGGTTTGGTTCGATGGCGAACGGCCGGCCTCCACCCATGGGGAGGCCAACCTGAACGCGGGCCGGTCGTTGTCCAAGGAAAGCGGCGGAGTTTATTTGTTCGATCGCCAGGGCCAGCGGGTGGACGCGGTCGAGTACGGTTTTCAAATCGCCAACAAATCCATCGGAAAATCCGGATCGCGATGGCAGCTCATGGCCTTTGCCACGCCTCGGGGAGCGAATGGGTCGCCGGCCGCTTTGGGCCCTGGAGATCAGCTCAAGATCAACGAATGGATGACGGGTGGTTCGCTGACCGACGACTGGTTCGAGGTTTACAACCCGGATGCGCGGCCGGTGGAATTAGGCGGGCTCTGGCTCACGGATGATCCGTCCATCGCCGGCCAGGCCAAATACCCGATTGCGCCGTTGAGCTTTATTGACGGGCGCGGCTGGGTTCGATGGTTTGCGGACGGCCAGACGAGTCGTGGCCGGGATCATGTCAATTTCCAATTGAACACGCTGGGAGAGTCCTTGCGCCTCTATAACACGAACGGGACATTGATTGACGGCATCGATTATGACGTTCTGGAAGCCGGGGTGTCGGAAGGCCGGTTGCCGGATGGTTCATCGACTTTTGCGCGTTTTCCCGCCACGCCGACACCTGCCGCGGCCAACGCCGTGACGATGGCGCCGGTCATCACCAAAGGGTCCCAGGCCCGGACCGTGGAAGCCGGCGGTGAGGCGACCTTGTCGGTGTCCGCCTATGGCACATTGCCGCTGGGTTATCAGTGGATGTTCCAGGATGGCGCGCTCTTGGGCGCTACCAACGCCAGTTTGAATCTGACCAATATCCAGGCCCACCAAGCTGGCAACTATTCGGTTGTGATTCAAAATGGATTCGGATCGGTGACCAGCGACGTTGTCCGGCTGACCGTGTTGGGTCCGCTGACGATGCTAACGCCAGTTCCCGGCGCCGGCGGGGTATTCCAATTGCATTTGGTGGGCACCCCCGGTTCGCGTTATGTTATCCAGGCCTCGTCGAACCTGATGGATTGGGCTCCGTTGACAACCAACGAAGCGCCGGAAGGATGGCTGGATTACACGGACACGGACGCCACCCATGCATGGTTGCGGTTTTACCGCGCGATTGAGGAACCGTGAATAGTGGCTGCGGGTTTTCGGGATGCCCTCATCCGCTCGAAGTTAATCGATGCGAACTTTGATTCAATATGTGGCTCTGGCGATTTTAGGAATCGTTTCGGCATGGTCGGCGACGCCGCAGTTGAACGAGGTGATGGCGCGCAACGCCGGGGTGGTGATGGATACCCAAGGGCGAGTGGCTGATTGGGTGGAGATCAGCAATTCGGGCTTGACCCCCATCTCCCTGGCCGGCTTCAGCCTCAGCGTGGACGATGGGCCAGCCGGTCAGTGGATCTTTCCGACGGGCGCTCAAATTCCGGCCAACGGTTTTCTGGTGGTGTGGTGCGATGGTTCACGGCCGGCTTCGACCCGATGGGAGCAAGATTTGAACTGTGGCCACTCGCTGGCGGGGGAAAACGGGTCGGTTCGCTGGTACGATCCGGCGGGACTGTTATTGGACGTTATTCAATACGGCAATCAACTACTCAACGTTTCGCTGGGGCGAAGTGGCGGTCGATGGGCCTTGATGGCAACGCCTACTCCGGGGAAAACCAATAGCGCACCCGCTCCCTTGGCGGGGATGTCGGGTGTAAGAATCAACGAGTGGATGGCCAAACCCTTAGCGGGCGACGATTGGTTCGAGGTGTGCAATTTATCTACGGCGCCCGTCGATTTAGGAGGCGCTTTTTTGTCCAACGATCCGACGCGACCGACCTGGCA
>JADGRT010000142.1 GCA_017880715.1 Verrucomicrobiia bacterium
ACTGGGAGCGCCGGCATCTTGCCGGCGAGTCGTTGCCCTGCGGAAAAAGCCGGCAAGATGCCGGCGCTCCCAGTGGTTCACAGATAGTCACCTAAACCGGCAGACACGAATGTCCGCCCTACTTGCCAGCGTCTTCATGGGAAGACGCGGCGATGAAACCCGCACTCCTAAAAAACAAGACCGTTACACGGTCATGATTTCCTTTTCCTTGGCGGCGAGAGCGGCGTCGATTTTGCCGATGAAATCGTCGGTCAGCTTTTGGATAGCCTTTTCGGCGGTCTTTTCCTCGTCTTCGGCGAGTTTTCCATCCTGTTTAAGCTTTTTCAGGTGCTCGATGGAGTCGCGGCGCACGTGGCGGACGGCCACGCGGCCATCCTCGCTCAGTTTGCGGACCACCTTGGTCAACTCCGTGCGGCGTTCCTGGCTCAATTCCGGGAGCACCAGTCGAATGCATTTTTTATCCACGGTCGGATTAATGCCGAGATTGCTTTTCTGGATGGCCTTTTCGATGGGGTGGACCGTATTAACGTCCCAGGGTTGGATAAGAATCAGGCGCGGCTCGGGGGTGGTGATGCCGGCCAGTTCGCGGATGCGCATCTGGGCGCCATAGACATCGACCACGACATTTTCGACCAGCGCGGGCGAGGCTTTGCCGGTGCGGACACCGGAAAATTCGTGAAGCACGACCTCTTCCGTTTTCGTCATTTTCTCTTCCGCTTCGAACAGGATGTCATCGAGGGTCATAGCAAGTCCTTGGTTTGGATTTGGATTATTCTGTTTTTTTAGCTTGGCGGTTGTCTCGGCGGCGGGTGTTTTAACACCGTCTTCAGGCGGTGACGAGGGTTCCCACTTTCTCTCCGAGAACGACCCGCCGCAGGTTGTGCGGCCGAAAAGCGTCGTACACAATGATCGGCATCTGATTATCCATGCAAAGGGAGAACGCGGTGGAATCCATGACCTTGAGCTGTCGCTGCAAGGCCTCCAGATAAGTGATTTGTTGATAGCGTCTGGCTTGGGGATTGAGCAGGGGATCGCTGTCGTAGATGCCGTCCACCTTCGTGGCTTTCAAAATGACTTCGGCGCCGATTTCATTGGCGCGCAACGCGGCCGCGGTGTCGGTCGAGAAGAAGGGATTGCCGGTGCCGCCGCCAAAGATGACGACGCGCCCTTTTTCGAGATGCCGGACCGCGCGGCGGCGGATGAAAGGCTCGGCCACCTGGGACATGATGATGGCGCTTTGGACGCGGGTGGGCACGCCGATTTTTTCCAGGGCGTCCTGGAGCGCCAGGGCATTGATGACCGTGGCCAGCATGCCCATGTAATCGCCGGTGGCGCGTTCGATGCCGCGTTTGCTGCCTTGCAGTCCGCGGAAGATGTTGCCGCCGCCCACGACGATGACGATTTGCACGTCCAGTTGTTGCACCTCGCGGATCTGTTGGGCCATGCTGTGAATGGCTTCGGGGCAGATCCCGACGCCCGCTTCGCCCCCCAGTGCCTCGCCGCTTAGCTTGAGCAGAATGCGGTCGTACTGGGGTTTCGCTTTGACCGTGAGCTTCTTTGCTTTGGTTGGTTGAGCCATTGACGCTTCTTTTTAACAATGTGCCGCCCCGTCGTCAAATCCCTTTCTGAATCCTGAGCGGCCTGGCTGCGGAAGCGTTGCTACCGGGCGGTGGTTTATCCGCAGGCGGTCCGGCCCATGAAAAAGCCGGGTTCCAAACGGAATCCGGCTGGTCAGAATCGGAGTCTTAAAATGGGCTTTTAAGCGGCGGGCGTTTCACCCACCTGGAAGCGCACAAAACGCCGGATGGCGATCTCATCGCCCAATTGTTTGGCGATGGTTTGCACGTATTCCTTAACCGAGATATCGCCGTTCTTTTTGACGTATCCCTGGTCAATGAGGCACATGGTTTGGAAATACTTTTCCAGCTTGCCCTCGATGATCTTGGCGATCGCTTGGGGCGGCTTGTTCTTGACTTGCTCCGCGGCGATCTCCTTTTCCTTGGCGATCAGGGCCGGATCGACCTGGTCGCGGGAGACGGCGATGGGGCTGGCAGCGGCGATTTGCAGCGTGATGTCGCGCACGAGCTGTTTGAAGTCATCGTGGGTGACGGTGGCTGGCTGACCGGCGCCGACCTCCACCAGGACGCCGACTTTGGCGCCGGTGTGGATATAGGCGGCCACCAAGCCGTTGCCTTGGACTTCCCAGCGCTGGAAACGCGGGATGCGGATGTTTTCACCCAGCTTGGCGACCTGGGCAGTCCGGGCGGGTTCCAAATCCGTTTTGGGATCGGCGGCCAGGGTGCGGGCGATTTCCTCGCTGAAGGCGCGGAAGGTGTCGTTTTTAGCAACGAAATCGGTCTGGCAATTGACTTCCACCAGGACGCCGAGACGCGAGTCGGGGGCGATGGATTGAGCGATGACGCCTTCCTTGGCTTCGCACAGCGCTTTTTTATTCGCCATTGCCAGGCCCTTTTTGCGGAGGATATCCACGGCGGCTTCGAGGTTGCCGTTGGTTTCCACCAGGGCCTGTTTGCAATTCATCATGCCCGCGTTGGTCATTTCGCGGAGTTTCACCACTAAAGATGCAGGAATTTGGGCCATAGATAATCAGATTAAAACCGTTATGGGGAATGGGGTTCCCGCCCCCGGCGGGAGGGAACCCGGGAACCATTCGTTATGCCTTGGGCGGATTGGCCAGGGAAGCCAGCGCTTCGGGTGTTGCGGGGGCCGGAACTTCGGCGGCGGGCACCGGAGCTGGGGCGGCGGCCGGGGCTGGGGCCGGAACCGGCGCGGCTTCAGCAGGCTTCTGGCGTCCATACTTGGCTTCGTATTCGGCCCGGGCTTGCACCACCGATTGCAGAATGGTGTGTAGCACCAGACGGACGGAACGGATCGCGTCGTCGTTGCCGGCGATCGGATAATCCACCTGGTCGGGATCGCAGTTGGTATCGACGATGGCCACGATGGGGATGCGGAGACGCCGGGCTTCGGCCACGGCGTTATGTTCGCGTTTGAGGTCCACGACGAACATGGCATTGGGTTGTCCTTCCATGCCCCGGATGCCGTCCAGGTTTTTGTGCATGCGCGCGGCTTCGCGGTGGAGCGATGCCTGTTCCTTTTTGCCGTAGTTGTTGATGGTGCCGTCCGTTTCCATCTTTTCGATGGATTTGAGGCGGTTGATGGAACGGCGGATGGTTTTGAGATTGGTCAGGGTCCCGCCCAGCCAGCGTTCAGTGACGAAGAACTGGCCGGCGGCCTGCGCGACATCTTTGATCGCTTCCTGGGCCTGTTTCTTGGTGCCCACGAATAAAACGCGTCCGCCGGTGCCCACGATTTGGGCCAGGAAACCGCAGGCGGCCTCCAACTGGGTCAGCGTCTGGCTGAGATCGATGATGTGAATGCCGTTGCGGGCATCGAAGATGAACCGTTTCATCTTCGGGTTCCAACGTTTGGTCTGGTGCCCAAAATGAACGCCAGCTTCCAACAATTCCTTTACGCCAATAGTTATCACAAGGTTCCAATAGTTAGTGTCCGCCCACTTAGGGGCCGACCATCCCGCGGAATACGGGATTTAATTTAGTGTTGCGATGGCCGCCGGAATCCGCACGAACTCCGGGCAATTTAAGGCCGTTTTCATTTCCTTTTCCGGGGTTCCTGGACCAGCCAAAAGCCCCGAAAAGAAGCGTCAAAGTAGACGATCGCGAATGCCCCGGCAACTGTTATTTTTGGGCGGCGGATCACTCGATCGCATCTCACTTTGTTCTGACACCCAATACCTTGGGGAGCTGGAGCGCGGACATTCTTGTCCGCCTCTTCGTTCAGGTCGACGCCGAAGCGGACAGGAATGTCCGCGCTCCGACAAGAGCGGGATGGCTCATTCTTTCTTGGTCACCTTCAATTCGAGGTGCAGGTCGCGCAGTTGCCCGGCCTCGACGGTCGCCGGGGACTGGGTCATCAGGTCCGTGCCTTTGGCCGTCTTGGGGAAGGCGATGACGTCGCGGATGCTTGGGGTGTGGCACAAGATGGCGACCAGGCGGTCGAAACCGAGGGCAATGCCCCCATGCGGCGGCGCGCCGTACCGGAAGGCATTGAGCAGGTAACCAAACCGCGCCTGGACCATGTCGGGCGGGATTTGCAGCACCTGCTCGAAGATCATCTTCTGCACGTCGGGCTGGTGAATGCGGATGGAACCGCCGCCCAGTTCAACGCCATTGACGACGATGTCGTAATGCTGGCCGCGAACCTTTTTGGGATCGTTGAGCAACCAGGGGACGTCTTCGGCCACGGGCGCGGTAAAGGGATGGTGGCTGGAATACCAGCGGTTCATTTCCTTGTCGAAGCTCAACAGCGGAAAATCGACAACCCAGAGGAAATTAAACTGGCTGGCCGGAATCTTCAATTTGCCCTGGCTTTTGAGGAGGTCGGCACAGTAAAGGCGAATCTTGCCGAGAATTTCGCAAGCGGCCAGCCATTGATTGGCGGCGAACAGGATCAAGTCGCCTTCCTCAACGGCGAGTTTCCGCGTCAGCGCTTCCTTCTCGGCGGCACTGAAGAATTTAACGATGGGAGATTTCCATTCGCCCTTCTCCACTTTGATGTAGGCGAGGCCCTTGGCGCCAAAACTCTTGGCATATTCGGTCATCGTTTCGAGCTGGCCTTGGGTTACGCTTGCCATGCCTTTGGCATTGAGCGCCTTGACCACGCCGCCGTCGGCGACGGTTCCACCGAAGGCCTTGAAGGCGCTGCCGCGAAACTCCTCGGTGAAATCCACCAGCTCCATGCCAAAACGGGTGTCGGGTTTGTCGATGCCAAAGCGATTCAAGATCTCGACGAAAGGAAAGCGCGGGAAGGGCGTGGGGATGTCCAGGTCAAGCGCGATCTTCCAGAGGCGTTTGAGCAAGCCTTCGATCAGCGCGTAAATGTCCTCGCGTTCGATAAAGGACATTTCGAGGTCTATTTGGGTGAACTCGGGCTGGCGATCGGCGCGCAGGTCTTCATCGCGATAACAGCGGGCCATCTGGTAATAGCGTTCCACGCCGGCGACCATCAGGATTTGCTTGAACTGCTGGGGCGACTGGGGCAGGGCATAGAACTGGCCCGGACTGGTGCGGCTGGGCACGAGAAATTCGCGGGCGCCTTCGGGCGTGGATTTGAAAAGGGTGGGAGTTTCGACTTCGAGGAAGCCTTGTTCGTCGAAGTAAGCCCGGGTTGCCATGGCCACTTTGCTGCGCAGGCGCAGGTTGCGCATCATTTCGGGCCGGCGCAGATCCAGGAAACGATATTGCAGCCGCAGTTCCTCATTCACTTTGCCAGCCAGTTCGGGATCGTCGATGGGGAATGGCAGCACGGCGGCATCGTTGAGCACTTCCAGGGACTTGACGCCGACTTCGACCTCGCCGGTGGCGATCTTGAGGTTCGTGGTGCCGGCCGGGCGCTGGCGGACCTGGCCGGTGATCTGGATGACACTTTCGCTGCGCAGGCTGGCGGCGCGGTTGAAAAGCTCGGGTGCAAGGTCGGAGGGATCGAACACCGTCTGGGTGCGGCCTTCACGGTCGCGGATGTCGATAAAAATCAGGCCGCCCAAGTCACGCCGGGAGTGCACCCAGCCGCACAGGGTTGCCGTTTGCCCGATGTGTGCCGGGCGCAGTTCGTTGCAATGATGAGTCCGTTTCATGAGTTTGCTCTGATCTCAGGCCAACTAGCTGAAGCTGGTCGGCCCCAGGCCGAAAACTTCGCGCCGGGGATGCTGGCGTGAACCGGAGAAGATATCAAAGGTTATTTTGGGGGAAGGACGGCCGCACCAGGGCCAATTCATGAACCAAAAAAAGTAGGAGGCGAGGTGACGAGGCTCTGATTTTCTGATTAGGCGGCCGCTTAAAACTTAAAGTGAGCCTCGTTACCCCGGTTGAGGAAGTGGTCCATTTTATGATGGACTGGATAGTTTCTGATCAACCATATATGAGTAATGAACCGAAGGTGTTCCGGCCTTGGATTTGGCACTGGAGATGAGGGACCGCCTCCCCCCATTGCGCCCCAGCGGCGCACCCACCGAGCAAGAGCCATGGTGACGACGTTGGCTTCACTGATGTTTTGGTTCGGAACCGGCCCGGTCCCTGCGGTCCTTTTTTATGCCACCGGCGATCCGACCTATAACACCCTTCCTCCCGGCGGAAACCTGACGAACAGTGGCTGGCAGTTCGAAGGCTTATGGGGCGGTTTTCTTGGCACTCCCATCGCGCCGAACTATTTCATTGCCGCCCAACACGTCGGCGGCAGCGTTGGAGATCCCTTCATTTTCCGCGGCGTTGCCTACCTGACGGTTGCGGTCACGAACCAGGCGGGCAGTGATGTAACTCTCTGGCGCATAAGCGGGACTTTCCCCGATTACGCGCCGATCTACACGAACCGCGACGAAATCGGCAAAAGCATCGTCGTGTATGGCCGCGGGACCCAGCGCGGGGAGGTGCTGACGATTACCAATGCCCTGGGCACCGTCAAAACCAATGGCTGGCTGTTGGGCGTGGCTGACGGCGTCCAACGCTGGGGAACCAACCTGGTGGCGGGCGTGGTCACCGATGACACCGTGGGCGAGGTGCTGCAAGCGACATTCGATGCCCAGGGTGGCGCGGATGAATGCCAGCTCTCGCTCGGCGATTCCAGCGGCGGGTTGTTCATCCTGGAGAGCTCGACCTGGAAACTGGCGGGTATCAATTATGCGGTTGACGGGCCTTACCGAACCACCAGTACCGGGACGGACTTCTTGGCCGCGGTTTTCGACGAGGGCGGTCTTTACATGCAGGACAACACCAACTGGGTGTTGATATCGGACAGGCCCCGGAATCAGCCCAGTTCTTTTTACGCCTCGCGCCTCTCCGTGCATGGGGATTGGATTCATAGTGTGATCAACACTGACACCGCGTCTGAACCGCCAGTCTTGCAGACGTCGGCCGCGGTCCGAGGTCCTTATGCGGATGATCTGAATGCGTCCGTGGATGCCGCTTCGAAAACCATCACCGTGCCTTTGCCGGAGGGATCACGGTTTTATCGTTTGCGGGGTGTTGAGGCAGTGTCCATCATTCTGATCCAAGCGCAGTCCGGCCATTTGGTATTCCGGTACCAATAGCTGACCGATTCTCACGCGGCCAGTGGATGGCTGGAGCGGTCGATGGGGATCGGACCTGCGGACGAGGTTCTCCGTGCTCCTTTTGCGGCTTTCGCCCCGGCTGAAAACCGAATAATTGTCAGTCCCATTGCGTCCGCCGCCCCTACAAAACTTTGTCGTAGGTGCGACAAAGTTTTGTCATG
>JADGRT010000143.1 GCA_017880715.1 Verrucomicrobiia bacterium
GGCGTTGGCCGGATTGTCCCGGGTGTATAGGTAGATGCATAAGTTCCCGCCTTCCGGAGGGGCGAGCTCCGGGAGCCCCACTTTCCTTCCCCCGACAATGTCAGGGCTTCCTATAACTCAGCCCTCCGAGAATGGTGCAAATGCTTCCGCAACGCTCTTTATGAAGGATCGTCCCGTTTATTGACTATGACTAACTCGCACCTGTTAATATTTTGCTCGCTGCTGCTGCTGGTTGCTCCGCTTCAGGCGGCGCAGTTTGAAGTGGCGCAAAATCATCCGCAAGCCAGCGATGACGGCCCGGGCACGGCCGAACGGCCGTGGAAAACGGTGTCCAAGGCGGCTGAAAGCGTCGGTCCCGGCGATCAGGTGGTCATTCGCGGTGGAGTTTACCGCGAGCGCGTGGTGGTGAAAGCCAGCGGCACGGCGCAGCAGCCGATCCGCTTCCAGGCGGCGCCCGGCGAATTCGTGGTTCTCACGGGCGCCGACTTGCTGACGCGATGGACGAAAGCCGCCGGCGAGAATCCCGTTTACACGGTCGCCTGGCCGCATCGCTTCAACGCCTACTCCAAGACGATGACCCATCCCGGGGATGACTACCATCTCGTCATCGGCCGGTGCGAACAGGTCATGGTGAACGGTTACCTCCTGCGCCAGGTGCTCAGTGCCGCCCAACTCGCGCCCGGCACTTTTTTCGCCGACGTGACTAACCAGCTGCTTTATGTCTGGGAGAGCGCGAACGGCGACTTGAACAAGTCCCGGGTCGAGGCATCCGTGCGTCAGGAAATCCTGCGCGTGGAAGGCGCTTGGGTGCGGGTGGGCGGACTGCACTTCCGTTACGCGGCCAACGCCGCTCAGCACGGGGCCGTGGTTCTGGCGGGGAATCATGATGAGTTGGCAGACTGCGTGGTGGAGGAAATGAACGCGAGTGGCGCGGCGTTCTTGGGCGAAGACCTCGTGGTTCGCCGCTGCACCTTCCGCGAGAACGGCCAGTTGGGATTCGGGGCCAATCGCGCGCATCGCCTGCGGTTCACCGAGTGCCTGGTGGAACATAACAACACCAAGAATTTTTCCCGCGGCTGGGAGGCTGGCGGCGACAAACTGGCGCTGTGCCGGGGCGTGGTGTTGGAGCAATGCCGGTTTGTCCGCAATCGCGGCAACGGCATCTGGTTCGACATCGGCAACGAGCAATGCACCGTCCGCCAATGCCTGATTGCGGACAACGAGGACGCCGGCATTTTCTACGAGATATCCTACGGCCTGCACGCGCATGACAATGTGATTGTGGGCAACGGATTCGCGCCGACCGCGGGCGCGTGGGGCGCCCAGGCCGGCATTTGTCTGTCCAGCAGTCCGGATTGCCTGATCGAACGCAACCTGCTGGTCGGCAACCGCGAGGGATTCAACTTTCGGGAACAACTCCGCACGACGCCGACCATCGACAACAAGCAGGGCCGCGCCGTCTGGAATCACGACGAAATCATCCGCCACAACATCATCGCCTACAACCGAGACGCCCAAGTCTGGGGCTGGTTCGACGTGAAGGACAATCGCCACTGGCCGGCGAGCGAAACGGCGTCGGCCGCGGGCGCCACCGGCCGGCCTGCTGCAAAACCCGGCGACCTCGCGGCGGACTACGGCGCGAAGGATGAAAAGGGGCAGCCTCGCGGGTTGAGTTTGGAGAAGCTGAACCTCCGGTTCGAGAACAACGTGTATTTCGCCGGATCCAACCAGGGCTTGTTCAAATGGGGCCCGACCTGGACCCAACACCGGCAGTATCCGACCCTCGCCGAATTCCAGGCGGCTCTGAGCATCGACCGCGGGGGCAAGATCGCGGAACCGCCTTTCGCCGATCTACGGTCCCGGGATTTTCGGCTGGGTCAGGAAGCCATGACTTCGCTGAAGGAGAATTACCCGCCAGCACCCGTGCCGGGTGTCCGCTTGGGCGCGCAAGCGAGCAGCATCAGGAATCCTGATCCCATGGAAAAAGAGTGAGCCGCCCGGTGTGGGCACCGGGCCTACAAAAACCGGGATTGTTGTAGGCCGGGTTCCCTAACCCGGCGAATCGGGCTCTGCTGCCAGCCAAGGATCCGGCCACGGACTTCGGCAAAAAACGATGAATGAAACCAGAGGCATTGAGGCATTGGGGTCACGAGTGGAGCTCACAGGCGGTCGTAAACCCCGCCGAGAACCGGCGGGTTTTTGTTTGATTGATTTTCTGCCGGTTATTGTTCTACTATGGCCAATCGGTAAGGGCGAAGAGGCAAAAGAATGGGAAACGCCGGCGACTGGCTGAACGTAATAGCGAGACCATGCGCTGCTGGCGGATTGCAGGACGGGTTTTTTTAGGGCCGGCAATTGAGATTCTTGGCTCTTTGCCCTTAACAAAACTCAGCTATGTTTCGTTCGATTTTTAGTTCTACGGGCGCGATGCGGACCGGCATTCTGTCGGTCTGCTATGCCGCCATACTAACAGCATCCTTGTGGCTTTCTTATGAACTACGGTTCGATTTCAACATGGAACCGCAGTACCGAATCGATTTCTTCCGTTTTTTGACGGGGGTGGTCGGGCTTAAATTGATTTTATTGCTGGTCTTCGGCCAGTTTTCCGGGTTGTTGAGTTATTTCAGCGTGCCGGATTTGCGGCGTTTGTTTTATGTAACCGCGATGGCTGCGGGCATCATGGTCGTGGTTTGGTTTAACACCAAAGGCGCTTACGCGCCGCCGCGCGGGGTTATTCTGGCGGATTTTATCATCTCCCTCATGGGCTTGTCGGCTATCCGTCTCGGATTTCGCATTCTTCGGGAACGGTTTCTAGCGTCCCAAAGTCGCCCTCATGGGCACGTCAAGAGGGTGGGCATTATCGGCGCGGGTGACGTGGGCGCCAGCCTGGCCAAGGAACTGATGGCCAAGCGCGGTTTAGGTCTTCAACCGGTTGCCTTTCTGGATGACGATCGGCAGAAGTGGAAATCGCGGGTTTACGATATTCCGGTGGTGGGCAGACCCGAGATTTTGATTACTGAAAACCTGAATCTGCAACTCGATGAGGCCATCATCGCCCTGCCGTCGGCTCCCGCCAAACGCATCGGCGAGATTGTGAAGGTGTTGCAGCAGGCGCGATTGACTTTTGTAACCGTGCCGTCCATGGACCAGTTGGCCACCGGCCAGGTCAAGGTCAGCCAGTTGCGGGCGGTGGAAATCCAGGACTTGCTGAACCGCCAGCCGGTCAAGCTGCAAACCGAGAATATCCGGCAAATTCTCAAGGATCGGGTGGTGATGATTACGGGAGCCGGCGGGAGCATCGGAAGCGAGTTGTGCCGTCAGATTGCGACCTTCAATCCCAAACGCCTCCTGCTGGTCGAGCAGTCCGAGGTGCAGATGTTTCAAATCGAGCAGGAGTTGATGAGCTTGGGACACGGCGGAACAATCCTGCCCTTGATCGCGGACATCCTGGATGAGGCGCGCATGCGGCAAATCATGGAAAGGTTCCAGCCGGCGGTGATTTTTCACGCGGCGGCGCACAAGCATGTGCCGATGATGGAAGGGCAGCCGGCTGAGGCCATCAAGAATAACACCCTGGGGACGGCGCGCCTGGCCGAGCTGGCCCATGAGTACCAGGTGGATCGGTTTGTCATGATTTCCACCGACAAGGCCATCAACCCGACCAACGTCATGGGGGCCACCAAACGATTGGCCGAGATTTTCGTGCAAGCCTTGCATGCGGCCAATCAGGGCCGGACCAAGTACATGGCGGTGCGGTTCGGCAATGTGCTGGGATCTTCCGGCAGCGTGATTCCCATCTTTCAGAAGCAGATTGCGGCCGGCGGTCCGGTCAAGGTGACGCATCCCGAGGTGATGCGGTATTTCATGACGATTCCGGAGGCGGTCGGGCTGGTGCTGCAAAGCGGGGCGCAGGGGGAGGGCGGGGAAATCTTCGTCTTGGATATGGGGGAGCCGGTCAAGATTGTCGATTTGGCCAGGCAGTTGATTGAGCTCAACGGCTTAAGGCCCGACGAAGATATCGAAATCGAGTATGTGGGATTGCGTCCGGGTGAGAAACTTTTCGAAGAACTGAGTCACCAGGGCGAGAACATCAAGCCGACGAACCATCCGAAAATCATGCGCTTTGTGGCGCAGCCTCTGGCGTTGGACGAGGTGCGGCGGACTTTGCAGGAATTGACCGCCGACATGCACCAGATCGAGCCGGGACAACTCAAGCTACGAATCAAGAAAGCCGTGCCGGAATATGAACCCTATTTAAGTAGTTAGAAGTTGGAAGTTGGAAGTTTCACCCAGGTATGGCAACGCTAGAATTCAAGGCGAATCCGAAGATCAACCTCCGTCATCCGGATGTCATGGCGGCGGTTCAGGCGCAGGTCGAGACGCATTACCGCAGCCAGTTGGTGGATCGGATACGCGCCAAGGGACACGTATTGTCGGCGGATGGCCTGACCATCAAGCTGGCGAAGGAATTCGGGTTTTGTTACGGCGTGGAGCGGGCCATCGATCTGGCGTATGCGGCCTGTCGCGTGTTTGCCGACCAACCCATCTACATCCTGGGGGAGATCATTCACAATCCGGAGGTCAACGATCAGTTGCGCGGCATGGGGGTTAAGTTTCTTTCGGGCCGGGAAAAGGACGCGGACCTCGAGGATTTGAAGCAGGACGATCTGGTGATCATACCCGCTTTCGGGGCTGATTTAGCCACGATGGATAAGTTGCAGGCTCGGGGCTGTCGGTTTGTGGATACCACCTGTGGCGACGTGATGAGCGTTTGGAAACGGGTGCGGCATTACGCGGGCAGTTCGTTTACCAGCATCATTCACGGCAAGGCCTGGCATGAGGAGACGCAGGCCACCAGTTCGCGGGCTTCGGTTCACGGGCAGGGGCATTACCTGGTGGTGTTCACCCTCGAAGAGACGGATTATGTCTGTGACTACATCGCCCGGGGTGGAGATAAAACGGCGTTTTTGCAGAAGTTTGCGGGGGCGCACTCGGTGGGTTTCGATCCGGATCTTCACCTGCAGGCGCTGGGGGTGGCGAATCAGACGACCATGCTGCGGGGCGAGACCGAGGAAGTACAGTTGCGGTTGCGCGCGGCGATGACTCGAAAATATGGCGCCGAAAAACTCGCGCAACATTTCCGGTCTTTCGACACGATTTGCGGGGCCACCCAAGAACGGCAGGATGCCCTGCAAAAGCTGCTCTCGGAGCCGCCCGATCTGTTGCTGGTCATTGGCGGCTACAATTCCTCGAATACGTCGCACTTGGCGGAGATGGGCGAGGCCAAACTGCCGACGTATTTCATTAAGAACGCCGCCAAAATGGTTTCGGCGGAACTGATCCAGCATTACAGCATGGAGCGGCACCAGGAGGTGGAGACGCGCGACTGGCTGCCCGCGCGGGATTTGACCGTGGGCATTACCGCCGGCGCTTCCTGTCCCAACAACCTCATTGAAGAAGTCATTCGGCGATTATTCGAACTCCGGGGCATCGCGGTGCAGGAACTCCTGGCTGGCTCCTGATTTTATATGCCTTGCATTCGACAGGAACTGGAGACGAGAGAGCGCCAGACGCTGGCTCCGTATGCGCAACTCAGCGCCGATACGCGGGGTCGCAAATTCCCGGAGGCGCCGCCCGACTGGCGGACGCATTATCAACGGGACCGCGATCGGGTGATTCACTCGCGCGCCTTTCGGCGGTTGGAATACAAGACCCAGGTGTTCCTGAACGGCACGGGGGATCATTTGCGGACCCGCCTGACGCATACGATCGAGGTTGCGGCCATTGCGCGGAACATCAGCCGCGCGCTCCAGCTCAACGAGGATCTCACGGAAGCCATAGCCCTGGCCCACGATTTGGGCCACTCGCCGTTTGGGCATAAAGGCGAAGTGGCGCTGGACCGGTTGATGCAAGGGGAGGGGGGGTTCGAGCACAACCGTCAAAGCCTGAGGATTGTGGAGGAATTGGAGCAAAAGTATCCTTTGTTTGCCGGTTTGAATCTGACCTGGGAAGTGCGGGAGGGACTCGTTAAACACCGGACCAGTTACGATCATCCCGACCCACGCGATGGATTCGAGGCCCAATGTTCCTCGCTGGAAGCGCAGGTGGCCAACCTGGCGGATGAGATTACCTATTACAGCCATGATTTGGACGATGGCCTGGAGTCTGGATTGCTGACGGAAGCGCAGTTGTCAAGCGAGGTCGGCCTATGGGCGCAGGCGTCGGAAACCGTGCGCCTGGAATATGGCGACCTGCCCGATGAGTGCCGTCGCTATTTCATCATCCGATGCCTGATCGACGGCCAGGTGAGGGATGTGGTGGAAACGGCGGAGCGACTCATTCGCGCTTCCGGCGTGAAATCCGCCGACGAAGTCCGGTTGCAGCCGGAGGCCCTGGTGCAATACAGCGAGGAGCGGCGCCGGCAGAATCTGCAATTGCGCGATTATTTGTATGCCAATCTTTACTACAACCCGGAGGTACAAGGACCCAATCTGCGGGCCGTGCGCATGCTCGAGGAATTGTTCAACCACTACCTGGCGCATCATGAGGCCGTGGGTGAACAATCCAGCAAACGGGCTGAGCGGATCGGTTGGCGGCGGGCGGTTTGCGATTATCTGGCGGGCATGACGGATCGTTATGCCATGCTGGAATACCAGCGCCTGCTGGGAGGGCCGGGCGAGGGGGAGAGGGGCGCGTTCGAGATGCCGCCCCGGGTCGTATTAAATCCAGGTGCGCAACAAAACCTATGAACCATCGCGAACGAGTATTGAATCATCTGGCCGGTCAACCGGTGGACTGTCTGCCCTTCATGCCCATCACCATGATGTTTGCCGCCGATCAGATCGGCGTTCCGTACCGGCAGTATGCCACGGATTATCGGGTGCTGGTGGAGGCCCAGTTGCGGACCGCCGAGAAATTCGACATCGACCACGTTTCCTGCATCTCGGATCCGGCGCGCGAAGCCGCGGATTGCGGCGCCCCGGTTCGTTACTTCGAAAACCAGCCGCCGGATTTGGACGCCACCCAGGCGCGGTTGTTGGACAAAACCGAGCTGGCACGGTTAAAAACTCCCGATCCGCTCGGCGGCGGCCGGATGACCGACCGCGTGAAAGCGGTTGAGTTGTTCCAACAAAAGGCGGGCAACGACCGGGTGATTCAAGGTTGGATTGAAGGACCTTGCGCCGAGGCAGCCGACTTGCGGGGGATCAACGCGCTGATGACGGATTTTTACGACGATCCATCCTTCGTTCGGGATCTTTTCGAGTTCGCTGTCGAGATGGAGCTGCGTTTTG
>JADGRT010000144.1 GCA_017880715.1 Verrucomicrobiia bacterium
TTTTCAGAAAGCTGCGGCGGGTGGTGTGGGTGGGTTGATCACGCATAAATTGGATCTTTCTTCGTTCAATGGGATAAAACAGGAGTTAGATTAAATAGGTGCCGGGCATATTCAAATTAAAAATCTCTGCTTCCCATGCAGAGTGAAATCGTGTTTAGTCCCCGGCACTTTATGAATAAGACGGTATTATTATTCGCGGGACAGGGCGCCCAGGCGGTGGGGATGGGCCGGGATCTAGCGGGACAATATCCGGCGGCGCAGGCGTTGTTCGATCGAGCCAATGCCGTGCTGGGCTATGACCTGGCTTCGGTCTGTTTTCAGGGGCCGGAAGCGGAATTGACGAAGACGGAAAACGCCCAGCCGGGCATTTACCTGGTCAGTTGGGTCGCTTTTCAATTGCTGCGGGAACGTCTGCCCAACCTGGCCTTCCAGGCTGCCGCCGGCTTATCGCTGGGCGAGTTCACCGCCCTGGCCGCCGCCGGCGCCATGTCGTTTGAGGACGGTTTGAAAGTTGTGCGCCAACGCGGGCGTTTCATGCAGGAAGCCTGCGAAGTCACGCGCGGATCGATGGCTGCCATCATTGGCCTGGACGTGGAACCCACGCGCCAGGTCTGCGCGGAAGCCGGCGTTGAACTGGCCAATTTGAATTGTCCGGGCCAGTTGGTGATTTCCGGTGAAACCGATAAAATTGACCAGGCATGCGAACGGGCCAAGGCCCGAGGCGCCAAACGCGCCCTGCCGTTGACGGTGGCGGGGGCGTACCATTCGCGGCTCATGGCCAGTGCCCAGCCGAAATTGCGGGCGGTGTTGGACACGATCAGCCTGCAAGCGCCAGCCGTGCCGGTCGTGGCTAATGTCACGGCTCAGCCGCACGGAACCGCTGCCGACCTTAAAAACCGCCTCGTGGAGCAGGTGACGTCCGCGGTGCGTTGGGAGGAATCCATGCGCTATTTGTTGGCGCAAGGCTTTAGGCGCTTCATCGAACTGGGGCCCGGCACGACCTTGACCGGTTTCATGAAGCGAATCGACAAAGCCGTCCAGGTGTTAAACGTGGCCGATACGGTCAGCCTGGAAACGACGGTCAAAGCGTTGCTGGCATGATTCAGAGGACACCTCCAACCGGCGCGCGGGCATCCTCGCCCGGGGGAATGGCGTCTTGGCGCCTTTGGCCCTTTGTGTTAAATTGAGTCTTGCCATTGACAACGGGGCCAGGACAGCCGACAAACAAGGTCGGATATGAGTCAATTAGCCAATCAAGTCGCCGTGGTGACCGGCGCCGGTCGGGGCATCGGCCGGGCGATTGCCTTGAAATTCGCGGCCGAAGGCGCCGACATTGCCTGCGTTTCCCGCACGGTGGAGAACTCGGAGAAGGTGGCGCAGGAAGTGCGCGCCCTGGGCCGCCAGGCGTGGGCTTACGCGGTCGATGTGGCCGATGCCTCCGCGGTGGCCGCGGCGGCGAAAAAGATACTGGCGGACGCCGGCCGGGTGGATATTTTAGTCAATAACGCCGGAGTGACGCGCGACACGCTGTTGATGCGCATGAGCGATGCCGATTGGGACACGGTGCTGGACACCAATCTGAAGGGCGCGTTCCTGTTCACGAAGGCGTTGGCGCGAAGCTTTATCAAGCAACGGTCCGGCCGGATCATCAATGTCTCGTCGGTGGTGGGATTGATCGGCAACGCGGGCCAGTGTAATTATGCGGCCAGCAAGGCGGGCTTGATCGGTTTCACCAAGTCGGTGGCGCGCGAAGTGGCGTCGCGCGGCATCACGGTCAACGCCCTGGCGCCGGGGTTTGTTGAAACGGACATGACCGCGGCACTGAAAGAAGATCAGCGCGGAGAACTGCTGAAGCAGATACCGCTGGGTTGCCTGGGGCAGCCTGACGACATCGCCGCCGCGGCGTTGTATCTGGCCAGTCCGGCGGCACGGTATGTGACCGGCCAGGTATTGACCGTCGATGGCGGCATGGCCATGTAGGCCGGCGTGGAACGGGCGTCTCGCCCTTTTCATCGCCAAAGGTCCAGGTTCTGAATCAGGCGGTTTTTCAGGCTGGGCGCGGGCGCGGAAGGCCGGTAGCGAGACGCAAACCGGCGATCGAATGAGCGGAAGGACTTCGTCCGGCTGATTCCGGGCGGAGCGAAAGATGTAAAAACTGTTGAATCAGGGCTTGACGCCTTCGTGGGCGTCGCTTAGACAGACTGAAAAATAGAAACGGAGAAACCCATGGCTGCTGAAAAAACGATTGAACAGAGAGTAAAGGACATCATCGTCGAACAACTTGGCGTGAACGCCGACCAGGTGACGCCCGAGGCCAAGTTCATTGAAGATCTAGGCGCCGATTCGCTTGACACCGTCGAGCTGATCATGGCGCTGGAAGAGGAATTTGGGCTGGAAGTCCCGGACGAAGAAGCCGAGAAGCTGCAAAGCGTCGGCGATGTAAACAAGTATATCGAAGAAAACCAAAAGTAAACGACGCGACAGCCTTTGGGGGCAGCAACGGCGGTTGACGGCGTGTGCTGCCCTTTTTCTTTTGATGGTGGACGCATGGCAATTCATTGGACGGAACGCAGAGTGGTGGTCACCGGGTTGGGCGTGGTTTCCGCGCTGGGCCAGGAGGTCGAAACCTTTTGGCAAAACCTGATCGCGGGCCAATGCGGGATTGACCGGATCACGCTCTTCGATGCTTCGGCCTTTGACTGCCAGATCGCCGCGGAGATCCGGAACTTCGATCCCACTCCGGCCTTTGGCTCGCCGAAGGAAGTGCGGCGCACCGACCGATTCACCCAATTTGCCATGGTCGCCGGCAAACAGGCCCTGCTGGATTCCGGGCTGGACTTGGACCGGGAAAACCGCGACGAAATCGGGGTCTTCATCGGCTCGGGCATCGGGGGCTTAGCCACCACCTCGGAGCAGCACACCATCCTGCTGAATCGGGGTCCCGGCCGGCTATCGCCGTTCATGATTCCCATGCTGATCCTGAACATGGCCTCCGGCGTGTTCTCGATGTTTTACAAGCTGCGGGGTCCCAACGTGGCCACCTGCTCGGCCTGTGCCACCTCCACCCATGCCCTGGGCGAAGCCTGGCGAACCATCAAAATGGGCGATGCGCAGGTCATTTTCGCCGGCGGCACCGAAGCCACCATCGTCCCGCTAGGCATCGGCGGATTTTGCGCGATGAAGGCCATGAGCACGCGCAACCATGAACCCAAACGCGCCTCGCGTCCTTTTGACGCCGAACGCGATGGCTTCGTGATGGGGGAAGGCTCCGGCATCCTTGCGCTCGAAGAACTTGAACACGCCAAAGCCCGCGACGCCCGGATTTACTGCGAGTTGGTCGGCTATGGCAACACCGCCGACGCCAATCATCTCACCGCGCCCGCGCCTGAAGGCGAAGGCGCCGCCCGTTGCATGCGCATGGCCTTGCGCTCCGCCGGCCTGAATCCCACGGATATTTCGTACATCAACGCCCACGGCACCTCGACGCCGCAAGGCGACATCTGCGAAACGCAAGCCATCAAGACCGTCTTCGGTGACCACGCCCGCAAACTGGCCATCAGTTCCACGAAAGGCGCGACCGGCCACATGCTGGGCGCCGCCGGCGCGGTGGAAATGGCCATTTGCGCCAAGGCCATGCAAACGGACATCGCCCCGCCCACCATCAATTACGAGAATCCGGACCCGCTGTGCGATCTGGATTACGTACCCAACACCGCCCGCGAGGTCAGAATCGATGCCATCGTCAACAATTCGTTCGGCTTTGGCGGCCACAATGCCTGTCTGGTCGCCAAGAAGTTTCTCGGGTGACCGGTCGGTGGCAATCCGGCTCAGCGGATTTCCTCGAGGGTTTCTGTTATGAGGCGCGGGATCGGGAATCCTGTGGCTGCCGCCATCCTTCGTCCTCGTCCTCGTCCTTCGTCCTTCGTCCTCGATTCAGTTTTTTTTCGAGGACGAGGGACGAGGACGAGGGACGAGGACGATCTGAATGGACGATCTGATTCTTTACTCATTCCCGAAAAACCGGTAAAACTCCTCCATGAATCCACCCGCCTACCAGGTGCGCCGGGCCACCGTGGAAGATCTCCCGGTGTTACGGCGCTTGTGGCAGGAAGCGCAGCTTCCCCTCCTGCAACCAGAAAAACGGCTGACGGAATTCCAGGTGGTTTTGAACGAGAAAAACCAGGTGCTCGGCGCCATCGGCCTGCAGATCAAAGGCCATGAAGGCATGATGCACAACGAGGTCTTCCTCGAGCCGACCTGCACCGACGACTGCCGCGATGAACTCTGGCGCCGCCTGCAGGTCGTGGCCATGAACCACAGCTTGGTTCGGCTATGGACCCGGGAGGATGCCCCCTACTGGCATCACATCGGCTTTAAGCCGTGCGACAAAGAATTGCTGCAGAAATTGACGGCGGTGTTCGGCGAGCAGGAGGGTCATTGGTCGTGCCACAAACTGCGCGATGAGCTCGCGCTGCCCAAGTCGCTGGATCAGGAACTTGCCATTTTTGCCGAAGCGCAAAGACAGGAAACCGCCGCCATGCTGCGCAAGGCCAAAATCTGGAGGCACATCGCCACCGCCATCGCCGTACTGTTCTTCGGGATGGTGGTCGTCGTGGGATTCCTAATCCTGCGCCGGAACCTGCCCGGCCTTCACCGCTGAGTTCGGCGAAAAGTCCCCCGCCTGGTAGGAGCTACGCACCCGCGGACCGCTCGCCACATGAACGAAGCCCCAGTCCCTGGCCGTCTGCGCATAATGGGCGAATTGCTCCGGCGTAATAAATTCCACCACCGGCAAGTTCTCCCGCGTCGGCTGCAAGTACTGCCCCAGAGTGAGGAGTTCACACCCGGCGCCGCGCAAATCTTTCATGGCCTCCATCACCTCGGCCTCGGTCTCGCCCAAGCCCACCATTAAACCCGATTTGGTAAAACCGCCGTCGCCTTGCCGGGCCTTGACCCGGCGCAACACGCGCAGGGATCGTTCGTACGTAGCCCGGGAACGCACCAGCGGCGTAAGTCGGCGCACGGTTTCCAAGTTGTGATTAAACACCTGCGGCCGGGCTCCCAGCACCGTCTCGATCGCCGTCTCGTTCTCGTTGAAATCGGGCGTCAACACTTCGATGACAACCCCGGGATTCAAGGCGCGCACGGCCTCGATGGTGCGGCGAAAATGGTCGGCGCCACCATCGGCCAGGTCATCGCGCGCCACCGAGGTGATAACCACATGCCGGAGTTTCATGCGGCGGGTGGCCTCGGCCACGCGCGCCGGTTCGGCTTCGTCCAGCGGATGCGGCTTGGCGGTGGTAACCGCGCAGAACTTGCAGGCGCGGGTGCAACGGTCGCCGCCGATCATGAACGTCGCCGTGCCCTGGCCCCAACACTCGAAATGATTTGGACATTGCGCGCTTTCGCATACGGTGTGAAGCCGCAGTTCCGCCAACAACGCCCGCGTTTGGGCATAGGCGGCCGTCCGCGGCAGCGAAACCCGCAGCCAATCCGGCAACCGACGTCTGGGTGCAACCGATGCAACACTCATCTGACCCCGACATTAGCACACGCGCGCCACCCCGCAATTCGAATGAAGCGCTTGGAGCAAGGCCAATTCATGAACCAACAAAAGTAGGAGACGAGGTAACGAGTCTCTGATTTTCTGATTAGGCGGCCGCTTAAAACTTGAAATGAGACTCGTGACCTCCTGATCCCATGGAAGAAGAGGGAGCCGCCCGGTGTGGGCACCGGGCCTACAGGAACCGGGATTGTTGTAGGCCGGGTTCCCTAACCCGGCGAATTGGGCTGACATCCGCCCACTTTCCGGATAAAACTCCGCCATGCCGAATCAAGGTCAACCTGCCACCGCCCGCCACCGCGCCCGATGCATCTCCCGCTGCCTTCCATGAGCGCGCCCCCGGCCATTCTCGATCTCGTCGTCCGCTTCGGACAGCAACTCGACACCTACAAGTCCGGCGCCTACAACGAAACCCAACTCCGCCGCGATTTCCTCGACCCGCTTTTCAAGGCCCTGGGCTGGGACATGGACAACGAAGCCGGTTACGCCGAAGCCTACCGCGATGTCATCCATGAGGACGCCATCCGTATCGGCGGCGCCGTCAAGGCCCCTGATTACTGCTTCCGCATCGGCGGCACGCGCAAATTCTTCCTTGAAGCCAAGAAACCAAGCGTGTTCATCAAGCAGGAAATTCCGTCTGCCTACCAACTCCGCCGCTACGGCTGGAGCGCGAAATTGCCCCTCAGCATCCTCAGCGATTTCGAGGAACTGGCCGTCTATGACTGCCGCGTCAAACCCGGCAAGGACGACCCCGCCAGCACGGCCCGCGTCTTTTACTGCACCTTCGGCGAACTCGCCGAGAAATGGGATTGGCTCGCCTCCATCTTCAGCCGCGACGCTGTCCTGAAAGGTTCCTTCGACAAATTCGCCGAGACGAACAAGGCCAAGCGCGGCACCACCGAGGTCGATGCCGATTTTCTCGCCAGCATGGAAACCTGGCGCAACGATCTCGCCAAAAATCTCGCCCTCCGCAACCCGCGCCTCTCCCAACGCGAACTCAACTTCTCCGTCCAGCGCATCCTCGATCGCATTATCTTCCTCCGCATCTGCGAAGACCGCGGCCTGGAGGACTACGGACGCCTCCAGGCGCTCACCAACGCGGGCCGCATTTACCCGCGCCTGTGCCAGCATTTCGAGCAGGCCGACACCCGCTATAACTCCGGCATCTTCCACTTCAAACCGGAAAAGGATCGCCACGAACCGCCCGACGAACTCACCCTCGGCCTCGACGTGGACGACGCCCTCCTGCGCGACCTGCTCAAGGGCCTTTACTACCCGGACAGCCCCTACGAATTCAGCGTGCTCAGCGCCGACATTCTCGGGCAGGTCTATGAACAATTCCTTGGCAAGGTCATTCGGTTGACTGAAGGCCACCGCGCCGTGGTGGACGAGAAACCCGAGGTGCGGAAGGCCGGTGGCGTCTATTACACCCCCACCTACGTCGCGGACTACATCGTGCGTCAGACCGTGGGGAGGCTCCTCGAAGAATGTAGCAGCCGACGTAAGGAGGCTCAAACAACAGCCCCGGGGATTGTTTCCGATGAGAAGTCAGAGCCTCCTAACGTCGGCTCCTACGAGGGCTTGGACGCCCGCGCCGCCCAGCGCATGCTCGACCGCGTGGCGCAACTGCGCATCCTCGATCCCGCGTGCGGCTCCGGCTCGTTCCTGATCTGCGCCTACCAGTTCCTGCTCGACTGGCATCTGCAATTCTACCTGCAACTGCT
>JADGRT010000145.1 GCA_017880715.1 Verrucomicrobiia bacterium
AAATTACTACACGCAGATTTATCCCGAACTCGGCGGACGTTTTTACGACGAGATGGAGCGGCTCATTCAAGATGTCCGCCGCGACCCAAAACGCTTCCGCCATTTTGACCCGCCCGCGCAACGGCATTTCTCAACCGTCTTTCCGTATGCGGTGATTTACGTCGAGCAGCCCGGCCGCATCTGGATTCTGGCGATGATGCACCTGAAACGCCGTCCGGGTTATTGGAAAAGCCGGGTTTAATTCTCAACGCCGGTGAATTTCAAAAAACAAGAATAGTTTGAACGACCGCCCTCATCCCGGCCTTCTCCCCCGGGAAGAAGGAGAAACCTTCGCCGCGTCTTGGGAATGTTGTGCGACGGGATTGGTCGGATGATTTTCCAACAAACAGAAATCTGGCTGCGGTTTGTCCTCTCCTTGCAATCCCTCGCCCATGGGAACGGGAGACCGTGCGCAGATGATTTCAGACCGTGCTCACCTGATGCCAGACGGTGTTTCGGCGACGGCAGACCGTGTTCCGACGATGTTAGATCGTGTTCCGATGAAGCCAGACCGTGTTTCGATGACCCCAGACTGTGTTCCAACGATGCCAGACCATGTTCCGATGACCCTAGACCGTGTTCCGGCGATGTTAGACGGTGTTCCGACGACCCTAGACCGAGTTCCGGCAGTGTTAGCCGTGGAAAACCCCCGGTCATGCGCCAAGACCATGGCAAATGACTGATTTACAGGCATCTAAAGGCTGACCAACCACCTCCACCACCCACCAAAATCACCTCTTCGGCGGCGGCGATGACATCCCCAAGCCGGAATCTTTGGTCGGGAGCGGGGAAAAGCGGCGGAGGGCCGCCGCACTCCAGGACGCTGACGCGCAAACCAGTGGCCACGGACAACGCGAAGCGTCTTGTGCGCCAGTCCTCTGGCGCTTTGGCCGGGCGGGATGTAGCGTCGAGCCTGTGGCTCGACCGGTTCGGCCACAGGCCGAACGTTACAACCAAGCGGCCCGGTGCCAGCCGGTGCCGGACACAAGGGGTGGCCACGGCAAAGACCGGAGGCCGGGGGCATTTTCCGAGGTGGCGACAACGCTTGGATGGATTCCACTTGTATTTAATAAAATCAGGGTCTTAACTTCCCGAAATTTATGGCTGACTTTAATCGCAAGAAACTACAGGTCTTTGTTTCGTCAACTTTCAGTGACTTAATCAAGCAACGTCAGGCCGCAGTCGAGCGATTCTTGCGGCAGGGCATATTCCGGCTGGCATGGAATTGTTCACGGCGGGCGATGAATCTCAAATGGAAGTCATCAAACAGTGGATTGATGAATCGGATGTTTATCTCCTCATTCTCGGTGGTCGTTATGGAAGCATTGAACCCAAGACTGGGAAAAGCTATTCGCACTTGGAATATGAATATGCCCTCTCAAAAGGAAGACCTTTGTTTGCCTGTGTGATAAAGGATGAGGCAATTGATGCACGAGTGAAAACCGAAGGGAAAGAAATTTTGGAATTGGAAAACCCGCAAAAGCTAAAAGAATTTCGTGCCGAAGTTCTCTCAAAGATGAGTGAGTTCTGGGAAGACACTAAAGACATCAAAATCACAATCACAGGAAAACTATCGCAATTGATGAAGCGGGAAGAGTTGGTTGGTTGGGTTCGACCAAGCACGCAATCCAATCTGCCAGCCCTCGCTGACGAAATTGCTCGTCTGAGTAGAGAAAATGCACAGTTGCGCAATCAAGCCGCAAATGGGAATCAAGAAGACCGAATTAATGGGCTCACATTTCTTGAACTCAAAGCCATTCTCGAACAGAAAGGTGTATTGGATTTTTTAGTTGAGAATCAATTGCAGTTGAATAATTTTAATCAAACCTATGGGTTTAAGGCCGAAACCCGCGACGCTCGACAGAAAATTCAAGAATTACAACTGCGTGGCCTTGCAACAGAAAGCAAAAGAATTCCAAGCTATTTTGTAATAACCGAAGCCGGGCGAGTATTTCTGAATAAATACGATTCGTGGAAACTCACTTCAAAAAACGCCAGTTTACCCGGAGCCGAAAAGTCTTCTTCCACGATAGTCTGATTTTCTATCCAAGGTAATTTAAAAGGCTTTTCGAAAGCCTCACCGATCCCTTTTTCAAAAGAAACTCCGCCAGCGCTTCGAGCGGCGTGGCTTTGCCTTTGAAAATTTTCAGCGCGGCAAACGCCTTGGCCGTCAGTTGCGCCGCGATTATTCCTCGATTTCTCCAAGTCCAAGATGGATGGGCAGCTCGCCTTTGGCACGGCCACGTCTTGGTCCGCGTTTGGCGTCCCCCGCAGTCAAGATTTTGCTTCCGGCCACTGGGATGGCGGTTTATACTGCGCCCTGATTTCCCTTGGCGGTCACCGGCAGAGAGCCAAATGGAAATCTTAGATTAAAGAATAGGATACGAATATGAAAATGCTAAACATGAAAACACGAATCGGTTTTGTCACAATTCTCGCGCTGGCGCTCACGCTGCCGGTCGCCACGTTGATAGTGGCCCAACAGGCCGGGGCGGGACGCAATGGCTCTCCGCCCAGGCCGCAAGGTCCATGTGACATCTACGCCGCCGGCGGCTCCCCTTGCGTGGCAGCCCACAGCACTACGCGCGCGCTGTATGCCTCCTACAACGGCCCGCTCTATCAGGTCTTGCGCCAGTCGGACGGCAAGACCCTGGACATCGGTGTCGTCCAGCCCTCCGCGACGGATGCGGGCGGATACGCCGACGCGGCTGCGCAGGACGCTTTCTGTGCCAACACTTATTGCTGGATTGCCACCGTCTACGACCAGTCCGGCCATGGCAACCACCTCACCCAGGCGCCCCGCGGCCCTGCAGGCACCGTCATGGTCATGGGTGGCTTTAACAACGTCCCGGTCGCCGACTGGGCGCCGATTACGATCATGGGCCACAAAGCCTACGGCATCTTCATCGCTCCGGGCATGGGCCTCCGCAACGACAACCCCCACGGCACAGCGGTTGACGACCAGGCGGAGGGGCAGTATTGGGTCGTGAACGGCCATCACTACAACAGCGGCTGCTGCTTCGACTACGGCAATGGCGAGATCGATAGCCGCGACGACGGCAACGGCACCATGGAAACCACCTACTTCGGCAACCAGCCCACTTGGTATCATGGTCCACCTCCCGGACCGTGGATCATGACCGACCAGGAGAACAACCTGGTAGGTTGTGTCACCACGAATGGAACCAAGAACTGCGACCTGCCGATCATCAAATGGCGATTCGTGACGGCCACGGCCGACGGCGAAGCGCACCACTGGAGATCCATGGGCGGCGACGCGCAAACGGGTGAACTGAATATCATGTTCGACGGACCGCGCGTCAACAAGTCCTATGACCCGATGCGCAAGCAGGGGGCCATCATCATGGGCAACGGCGGCGACAACAGCAACGGCTCGGATGGCACCGTCTATGAAGCGGCGATGACGGCCGCAGGCACCTTCCCGACGCTTGAGACCCAGCAGAAAGTGCAGGCCAACGTCGTGGCTGCCAAATACGACTTGCCGCGATTGAGCCTGACGCCGGCGTCTGCTATTGACACGCCGCCCGGACTCCAGACGTTCTCACCGGGATCCTCGCAGGACACCACCGTATCGTTCAGGAATACTTCAGGGGCACCCGCAGAGGGAGTCAAGTTGAGCATTTCCGTGCCAGCGGGTTGGACCTCCGTCGTGTCTGGCACCACTGAGACGTCCAAGACGTTTGCTGAACCGGTCGCGCCGGGTGCGAGCGTGAGTGCGACCTTCAAGGTCACCTCGGGGCCGGCGGCCTTCAACGGCGATCTGGTCGCCAACGCTTCTTGGACGATGGCTGGCGCAAGCCAATCTGAGACAGCGATTGAAAAGGCACGGAATGTCAGCCCGGTCAAGATCAACGAGTTTGCAGTCAATTCGACGGACTCGTTCATCGAGCTTTACAACGCCGGCGACAGTGACGTTGACCTCTCTGGCTGGATCCTGACCCAGCACCCGATCGCGCAGCCCATCTTCTCTTCGGTGAAGATCCCGGCCGGGACGAAACTCGCAACCAAAGGCTTCTACCTACTCGGGCTCGCCAACTCCGGGCTGGCGGCCCCCGCGCAAAAGGGTGATACCACCCTCTACGTCCGAAGCACGAACGGCATGAACGTCGGCGACACGATTCAAATTGACACCGGCTCCGACGTGGAAACCCGCAAGATCGCAAGTGTGGGGACGGCGGCTGGCGGCAGCACGACGCTGTGGCAACCGCTCCCTGACGGTCCGGTGATCACGATCCCACCTGGCTCGAGCAGTGTGCCGTTCACCAGCGCGGGCGGCGGTTTCGGCGGGGGCGGGGGCGGCTTTGCGGTCGAAGTCGGCCAGAAGCTTGGCCTCGGCTATGGCGCCAATTTCCCCGCCGTCGCGAATACCGTTGAAAAGTATGAGGTGGTCACGGTCACCGAGGTCGGCAAGCCGGGCACGCAAACCTATCTGGCGGCGGACGCGAAAGCCGGCGACACCACCATCAGGGTAAGGAACGCCGGCAACATCTCGGTCGGCGAGAAAATCAACTTGGACATTGACAGCGTCGGCCACGGGACTGAGACCGTCACGGTCAAGAGCAACACCGCGACGGCAGGCGGCGGCGGACGCGGTGGCGGCGGCGCGAGCCTAGAACTCGAGGCCCCACTGAAGTTCAACCATGCGAACAACCTGCCTTTCAGCGTCAGGGGAACGGGCATCAGCTTCCAGCCGGCGACGGCCTTTGCCCACTCGAGCAACGAGCCGCTCCAACCGCTCGGCACCGGCATCACGCTCGACAGCCCCCTGGCCAACGACCACGCGATCAACGCGGTTGTGCGTGACGCCGCGGTCACGACTGCGGGCTACCAAGGGACTCCGGCGCCCAACCAGTGGTTCGGAGGTCCCGCCCTCGCCAACGCCGGCAACATGGTGCTGCGTGACGCCGCTGGCCTGGTCGTTGACAGCCTCAACTACGGCAGCGTGGTTGACCCATGGGCGGCGCAGGGTTACCAAGGCACGTCCCCGGGAAGTGGCAATTTCGTGGCTTCGCCCAGCGCGGGTCGCGGTGGCTTCGGTGGGCGGGGCGGTCCGGCCGCCGGCACGCCCAATCGGAGCGCTGGCCGCTACCCGGACGGTGTTGGCACCGGCAACAACGGCAACGATTTCCTGGTGCAGACCGCCATGACCTTGGCTCTTGATTCGGCCGCCGGTGGGAACAATATCAAAGTCGCCAGCGTGGCAGATTTTGCCGCCGGCCAAACGATTAATATTGATGCGGGCGCGAACCGCGAGAGCGCCGTCATCGCGACGGTTGGCACGGCAGGCGGCACCGCGGTGGGCACTGCCACTGACGTGGGCGCGACTGTAATCCCTGTCGCCAACGCTGCAGGCTTTGGCGCCGGCCAGACCATCACCGTTGACAGTGGCACGAACCTTGAGACGGCGGTTGTCGCCTCCGTCACCGGAGGCGGCAGAGGCCGCGGCGGTTTTGGCGGCGGCAGAGGCGGACCTGGCGGCGCCTCAATCACCGTCGCCGCGCCGCTCACTATTGCGCACGCTGTGGGCGCACAGGTCTCCGGCAGCGGCATCACCCTCACTGGTGCATTGACCAAGGCGCATGCCAGCGGGGCGCAGGTCGGTGGCCACGGTCCCACGCCCGGTGCGCCCAACCAGTTTGCCCGGAGAACTCAGTGAGGACGCCTGTGGAACTAAATTAGACGGCAGTTGTTGCACCGTCCCGGAAAACACAGTTGAAAGCTCCGCGGCTTGATTGCGGGTCGCGGAGTTTTTGTTCCTCCGCGAAGGTTACGCTCAAAAGGATCGAACTTTGGTTTCTTACAAAGAAATAAATCGTTCTCGTCGGTCCTGGCCCTGTTGGCGCTGGGGCTTGACGGGTTTGAGCGCGCTGGCTCTGGCGTTGAGCGCCATCTTGGGCTGGCATTATCTGGTGGGCGGGTCGGTGATCGGCTGCGGCGGCGGGAGCCCGTGCGACCAGGTGCTCAACAGCCGGTGGTCGGCGGTGGCGGGGGTGTTGCCCGTCAGCGGACTGGCGGTGGGCGCGTATCTGGCGCTGCTGGTAGCCAGTCTTTTCATAGGTCCAACTACGGAGGCACTGGTTCGGCGGCTGGCCTGGCGCACGATGCTGGTTCTGGTCGGGGCGGCCGCCGGAAGTGCCGTGTGGTTTATCATCGTGCAGAAATGGATCATCGGATCATTTTGCCCCTATTGCATGACCACGCACATCACCGGCCTGCTTCTAGCAACTTTGATAATCTGGCAAGCGCCCAAGCACCTCGACGACAATTCAACAGCGCCGGACGAGGATGTTTCTTCAGCGGCCCCGCAGCGCGTTATTGGCCGTTTGCCCGCGATGGGTTTCGCCTCGGTCGGTTTGATCCTGGCCGGCATCATGGCCGCTTGTCAGGTTCACTTTGTTCCCCCGGTCGCCTATCGCGGCGGCGAGTCGCAAAACAACCAACCCGTCATTGATACCCACAACGCGCCGCTGATCGGTTCGGCGGACGCCCCTTACATCGTCAACCTGCTCTTTGATTACAAATGCCCGCATTGCCAGCAATTGCATTTGATGCTCGATGAGGTGATTCGTCGCTACAACGGAAAGCTCGCCTTTGTCCTATGTCCGACGCCGTTGAACACCCGGTGCAACCCTTACATCCCCCGGGACGTGGATGAATTCAAGGACTCCTGTGAACTGGCCAAAGTTGCCCTGGCGGTTTGGGTGGCCAACCGTGAGGCATTTCCCACCTTCGACCGCTGGATGTTTTCGTTTGAGTCCGGCGACCGCTGGCAGCCGCGAAGCCTCGACGCTTCCAGGGCCAAAGCGGTCGAATTGGTCGGCCAGGCGAAGTTCGATGCCGCCCAGGCGGATCCATGGATTGACCGGTATTTGCAAACCTCCATTCGGATTTATGGCAACACCGCCAAGGGCGGCAACAACGCCGTTCCCAAACTGGTCTTCGGCTCGCATTGGGTTATTCCCCAACCGGATGACGCCGACGACCTCGTTTTGATTTTGCAGAACAGTCTGGCCGTGCCTAAATCGAACAATGCATCCGGGAGTTTCCTGAAGCTATGAAAAGCCTCCATTTTGGGAAAACTATTTATCCCGCTTCAACAGAAATTCCGCCAGCGCTTCGAGGGCGATGGCGCGGCCTTTGAAAATGTCCAGCGCGGCAAACGCCTTGGCCGTCAGTTGCGCCGCGATTATTCCTCGATTTCTCCAAGTCC
>JADGRT010000146.1 GCA_017880715.1 Verrucomicrobiia bacterium
GGCTAACGACATCGCCGGGTACCACTTCTTCGAGCGGCACCTCGACTTCTTTGCCATCGCGAAGGACTGTGACCGTGGTCTTGACGAGCTTCTGCAGTTTCTCGACCGCCCGCGATGACCGCGCCTCCTGGATGTAGGAGAGGAACACGCTCAGGAACACCATACCGCTCACGACCACCGTCGAGCGCAAGTCGCCCATGAGGTAGGAAACGGCAGCGATAATGAACAACTGGATGACGAGGGGGTTGCGGCAGCGCTGGAGAAGGTCGCGCAGGACGGTCTGGCGCGGTCCTACGACGAAGGTGTTGGGGCCCACCTCCCGCAGCACGTTGGCCGCCGCTTCGGATGACAGACCTTTGTCGGTAGAGCCCAACTGCTTGAGCAACTCCGCTTCGGCGAGTGTGAACAGTGGCGTGTTTGTCGCCATGCGAATTAAGGTAGTCTTGCTGAGACCGGAAACGGATTCAAGGTGAATAGCGGAAACATTGACCGAGGAACCTTCAGCACGTCCATGGAAAACCGGGTTAGGTCAAGCAGGCCAGCTAGAGATTTGTCGCATCCATGCTTCTCTTTGCCTCTTTCCAGGGACGGGCCGTCCCCGCCCCGGGCAAATACTCCACAACCGCCGGAGCGGGGACAGCTTGGCCCCCTTGCCAGTTGGCCTGCCTAATCCTGGGCTGCGTGCGACGCCCGCCAGTCCAGCACTTTCAATTGCACGGAACGGCGGCCGTTGAACTGGTTGATTTGCGGTTCAACCGCCAAATCGAAAGATCCGCTGGGAACCGGCGCATCGCCGACATTCCACAGCACCGCTTCAAGGCAATCGCGTCCGTCGCTGATCCACCATTTCGCATGTTGCCTCTCCTTGCCCATACGCTGGGGCGGACGCTGCATCCGCACGTTTGGCAACACCCAGCGAACGGCCGGATTCCCCATGCCCCATGGGCTTAAACGGTCCAGTTCCTCCAACCGTTCCAGGGTAAGATCCGCCATGGAAACGTCGCCATCCAGGCGCAAGGACGGCTGCAATTGTTCGGGCGTCAGCGTGCGCCGGGCCAGCTCGTTTAAACGCTCCCGCAAGGCATCCACTTGGTCCGGACGCAGCGTCAGGCCGGCCGCCATGGCATGGCCGCCGTGCCGCAACAGCAGATCCTGGCATTCCCGCAAGGCCGCCGCCAAATCGAAGCCTTCAATGCTCCGGCCCGAGCCGCGCCAATCCTCGCCATCACCCCCCAGAATAATCGTGGGCCGATGAAACACCCGCAAAACCCTCGAGGCCACAATGCCGACCACGCCGATGTGCCACAACAACTGGCCTTCCACGATCACGTAATCCCGCCGGGGATCGAACCGGGCGCGCAGCGCGCCAATAACCTCCTCGGCGATGCTGCGCTCGATTCGTTGGCGCTCCCGATTGCGGGCATCCAGGCTCAGGGCCAGTTGTTCCGCCTCTCCGGAGTCTTGTGTGAGCAGCAGACGCAAGGCATCGGCGGCGTCCTCCAACCGGCCGGCCGCATTCAAACGAGGTCCCAGCAGGAAACCCACCTCATAGACCCCCACGGTTCCCGCGATTTGCGCCACCGTCTTCAAGGCCTGCAATCCGGGACGGCGGGTGGTCTGCAATCGCCGAAGCCCGGCCGAAACCAAAATGCGGTTTTCCCCGATCAACGGCACCAAATCGGCTACCGTGCCCAAGGCTGCCAAATCAAGCAACTCTCGCACGTCGTATCGTTGCGCCGTGGCCAGTCCCAGCTCGCGGCCGTGCTTGACCAGGGCGTGTGCCAGCTTGAAAGCAATACCCACCGCGCTCAATTCACAACCGGTCGTCGATCCCTTTTCGCCGGCCGTTCCCGGCTCCCCTTCACCGGTTCCCAGTCGCGGATTCACCAGCGCCGTGGCTTGCGGCGGCGGGTTCGATATCTGGTGGTGATCGAGCACGATCACCTCCACCCCTTGCTCCCGCAGCCAACGGACGGTGTCCACCGCTGTCGAGCCGCAATCCACCGCCACCAGCAGTTTAACCGGAAACTCTTCCAGGCAATGGCCGACGCCCTCCCGGCTCAGCCCATACCCTTCGTCGAACCGACCCGGCAGATAAAAATTCACCGCCCAACCCAAGGCCTTTAGCACTTCGACTAACAGAGCCGTCGAAGTCACCCCGTCCACGTCGAAATCTCCAAAAATGACCAGCGGCTCGCCCCGTTCCCGTGCTTGGTAAAGACGGGCCACCGCTTGGCGCATGTGGGGCAAACGAAAGGGATCCTGCAGGTATTTCAACCGTGGTTCCAGAAAAGCCATGGCCGCCGCCGGCTCGGCCAGTCCGCGATTCACCAGGCACTGCGCCAGCATCGGCGAGAGGGACAGTTCAGCGGCCAGGCGGGCGGCCAACTCCGGTTGGGGCGTGGGCAAGAGCCAGCGATAGTGATCCGCCATAGTTTACCACCAGTGAACGAGTCGTTCATAATATTTCGGAGAGAACAGCACGATCGCCGTCAACGCCCCAAAAAACATCACGACCACCAACGACATCAGATAACCCCACCAGATCATGCGACCATCCTCCTCCATCATGCTGGCAGCAAGCAGAATGATGGCATAGGACGGCAGCATGTTGGTCAGGGGCACGGGCAGCGGCAAGGCCAGCAGCAAGGCCAGGAAGGCGATCAGCAGGGCATTGGCGCTGTGCGCCATCGGCCAGGCCAGCCACTGGGTGTGCCGCGGCCGCACCCACTTCTCCAAGAACCGCAGCAGTTTGACCCCGCTGCCCAGAATCCGCCGCTGCAGATGCGCCGGCAGCGGCTTATCCCCCACGTAGCGCGGCACCCGCGGCGGCAGCGACAGCGCCAACCGAGCCGCCAAAAACATGATGATCGTCCCCAAAACGCCGCTGGTGCCCGGTGGCGCAATGGGAAGCACAAACGGCAAACAAAGGAAAATAATCACCAGATACAAGCCGCGCCCCTCGGTGCGCACCAGCAACTGGTTGACCGTGACCCTGTCCCCGGACTCATTATTGGCCAACAGCGCCTCCAGACGTTGCGATAAGAGCAAATCACTGCCGGGCGGTTTTTCAGTTGGTCGCTGACCCTTCATGCTTTGATCCTGTCCATCCGGTTAACCCAGTCAACCCAGTCAACCCAGTCAAGAATTCTGACCGCCTCGCACTCGCGATGGGCGCATCTCACTATGTCGACCATGGCAACCTAAGCGCTTTTGGAGCGCGGACATTCTTGTCCGCCTTTTGGTTCTAGACAACGCCAAAGCGGACAGGAATGTCCGCGCTCCGACAAAAGTGAGATGCGCCCACTCACAATTTAGACCGCTCCGTCCGCCGTTCCCACCAGCCCACCACTACCGACACGCCCATGGCCGCGACAATGATCCCCACCACGATGACCAAGGAGACGGTCGTGGGAATAGGCACCGATTTGGGCAGCAGCATCTTGGCGCCAATAAACATCAGCACCAGCGATAAACCGTATTTCAGATATCGAAAATATTCGATGGCTCCGGCCAGCACGAAGTACAGCGATCGCAGTCCTAATATGGCGAACACGTTCGAAGTGAAAACAATGAACGGCTTTTGCGTCACGGCAAAAATCGCCGGAATGGAATCCAGGGCAAACACCAGATCCGTCGTCTCCACCATCACCAGCACGAGGGCCAGCGGCGTCCAGGCCGTCCGTCCATTCAACTGGGTGAGAAACCGCTGGCCGTCGAAATCCGTTGCCACCGGCAGAAATCTCCGGGCCACCCGAATGATCAGATTATGCTCCGGATGCACCCCTTCTTCCTTGGAGAACAGAATTTTAATCCCGCTGTACACGAGGAAAACTCCAAAGAGGTAAAGCACCCACTCGAAGCGCGTCACCAAGACCGCTCCGGCCCCGATCATGATCCCGCGCAGGATCAACGCCCCCATGATGCCCCAAAACAGCACCCGATGCTGAAGCCGCGTGGGCACTCGGAAGAAGGAAAAAATCAGCGCCATCACGAAGACGTTGTCCATGGACAGGGACAACTCGATGATGTACCCGGTGACGAACTCCAGGGCCTCCTCGCGTCCCCGCACGGAAGGCCGCCCCAGAAACCAGGCGAATCCCATCGCCAGTAAGAACCAAACCACCGTCCAGGACAGCGCTTCCTTGAACCGCACCGCGTGCGCGTGCCGATGAAACACGCCCAAATCCAGGGCCAAAAAAGCCAGAATGGCGGCAATGAACAACGTCCAATGCCACCATCCGATTTGAATCAAAGCCAACATCGGCCAACGGCCTGTTTACACGCGGGCCTCGGCGTTCTGGCTGTTCTCCACGCTGACCTGGGACGCCGACATCTTGGGCCGTTCGCCCTTGTGCCACCACAACACCAGCGCGCTGGCGATGTAAATACTCGAATAGGTGCCCGTCACAATGCCGACCAGGAAGGTGAAGGCGAAGTCGTTGATCACGCCGCCACCAAAAAGGTACAGCGACGCCGTAGCCAGGAACACCGTGCCGGAGGTGATGATGGTTCGGCTCAGGGTCTGGTTGAGCGCCTTGTTCATGACCTCGCGGAACGTGCCCCGCACGCCCAGCTTCAAATCCTCGCGAATACGATCGAAGATCACGATGGTGTCGTTGATCGAGAAACCGATGATGGTCAGAATCGCCGCCACCATGGGCGCGCTGAACTGCCGGCCCGTCAAACTGAACCAGCCCATCGTCATGAGTATGTCATGGATGATGGCGATGACGGCACCCACGGCAAACGAAAACTCATACCGCATGGCCACGTACACCAGGATGCCGAACATGGCCAACAGGGAGGCGATGATCGCCGTCTTTTGGATTTCGACGCCGACGCTCGGGCCGACATTGTCCAGGGATAGCCGCTCGAATTTCGCCTGCGGGAACTGCTGTTTCAGGCCGGCCTCCACCTTGCCTCCCGTGTTGTAAGGCACGGTGACGCGCAAGGTATCCTTGCCCTTCGCCAGATCCGTCTGGAACTGAATAAAGGACTCGGTGACCCCTGCCTTGGCAACGGCCTCACGCAGTTTATCCACCCCCAGATTGGGTTTCTGCGACTGGTCGAAGCTCAACGCCAGGGTGTCGCCCCCCGCGAAGTCCACGCCCAGCAAATCGTGGCCCCGGTACACCCCGTAACCGCAGCCGATGACGATCAAGGTCCAGGAAATCGCGAAGGCCGGCTTGGCAAAGGCCATGAAATCGTAATGGGCTCCCTTCACAAGGTGCAGCATGCGCAGGTTTTTCAGGAGTCCCTTGTCGAGCAGCCAGTCGAAAATCAGGCGCGTCACCACCAGCGCGGTGAACATGCTGACCGACACGCCGATCGTCAGCGTCACGCCGAAACCTTTCACCGGACCGGTGCCCATGAAAATAAGAATGACCGACGAAATAAGCGTCGTCAGGTTCGAATCGAAGATCGTGCCGAAGGCCTTGTCGTAACCGGCCGACAGCGCGCCGCGCATCGACTTGCCCGCCGCCAGCTCCTCACGAATACGCTCGTAAATCAGCACGTTGGCGTCAACGGCCATGCCGATCGTCAGCACAATGCCCGCGATGCCGGGGATCGTGAGGGTGGTGCCCACCGAACACATCACCCCCATCAATATGATCACGTTCAAGATCAGGGCCAGGTTGGCCACCACTCCGGCGAACAGATAATAAATCAACATGAAAACCACGACCGAAACCACGCCCACGACCGCGGCGATGATGCCGCTACGGATTGAGTCTCTGCCCAGCGACGGATCGACCCGGCGCTCCTCGATAATCCTCACGGGAGTCTCGAGCGGATTTTCCAGCACGTTGGCCAATTCAAAGGCCTCGGCCAGGTCGAAGGTTCCCGTGATCTGCCCGCGTCCACCGGGAATCTCACCTTGAATCACCGGCGCCGAGTAGAGTTCGCCGTCGAGCACGATCGCCAACTGATGCCCAATGTTATCGCGCGTGACCTGCGCAAACAGATCCGCGCCCTTGCTGTCGAGGGTGAAATCGATTTGGGGCTGGTTGGACATCGGATCGCGCACCACCATTGCCTGCTTGATGTTCTTGCCGGTTAATCCCATCTCCGCCGTCTTCTTGACCAGATACCGAACCCTCATTTCCTGGCCGGCGCTTTTCTTGGGCTTCAAGGAAAGCACTTCGTAGCCTGGCTCGGGTATGCCCGCATCGATCAGATCCTTGCTCTGGGGATGCACCATGCGGAACTCCAGGAAGGCCGCTTTCTCCAGGGTGCTGCGCGCTTCGGCGTTGGCCGATTCCGACAACCCTGGCAACGAAATCATGATGCGGTTCTGACCCGCCGGTTGGATGGTCGGTTCGGCCACGCCGAGTTTATCGACGCGCCGCCGCAGTACTTCCACCGCCTGGCTGAGCACCCGTTCGCGATCCGAGGACTTGTCCAGCCGCGTCGTGTCCGCCTCCACCATGAACATGGTGCCGCCTTTGAGATCGAGCCCCAATTTGATCCGGCCCGAAGCGTCGGCTTGCACCCGGTTCAGGATGGCTCGGGTGGGATCGGCATCGGCCGGCACCTTGATCGACTTGAAATAGCGGGTGATGTCATTGGTGCCGATGGCGTTGGTGAGATTGGCGTACGTGTTGAGGGACCCCTCAAGCTGCAGCTTCCGCGTTCGCTCCACGATCGCCGTGAAGTTGCTGTCGGTATTGACTGCCCGGTCCCGAAAGGCCTGGAACAAATCCTGATCCGTCGGCGGATACAGTTCCTTTAACGACCAAGCCAGAACGAAGAGGATCAACAGAACTTTCCAGAAATAATTTCGCTTCATGATGATGCAGAATTAAGATTCACTGCCGCCGGCCGAGCGCTCCGTCACCTCCGTAATCGCGCTCTTGAGGACCTCCAGCTTGGTGTCGGCGGAACGAATGGAAACGGCCTTTTCCTTCACGCTCACCACCACCCCGATGATGCCGCTGGACGTGACGATCTTGTCGCCGGGCTTCAGGGCCTTCAGCAGCGCCGTGTGCTGCTTGGCTTTGACCTGCTGGGGCCGGATCATTAAGAAATACAGCACCACCCCAAACAAGGCGAACGTGCCCAGCATCTGGATCAACTGGCCCGTCGGATTGGGTTGGGTGCCCGGCGGCGAAGCCGGCGCCATGGCCAACAAACTGGTCCAAACCATCGAATTCATATCGTTAGTTTCTTAAAAGGGGTAAATCTATGGATCGATTGGATTTTGGCAAGCTAAAGGTTTTTCGAATTCGAAATAAGCATTGCTGCCACCCGGCCTT
>JADGRT010000147.1 GCA_017880715.1 Verrucomicrobiia bacterium
TCTCAGCCGTCCCTTCGGGACTCAACCGTCGATCCGTCCACACCCGGCGTTGAAACGCCGGGCTATTTTCAAAAGTCCCTCCGGGACAAAAACAAGGCCCCCGTGCAGCACCTATAGCTCAAATCCTAGTGGCATTGGACCAGGATGTCCGCCCCACGTTGGGAAGCCCTCATTCGGAGATGGGACGGCCCAATAGAATCGTTGCGCAGTTTCGTCCTCGTCCTCGTCCTTCGTCCTCGATTTTGTTTGTTTTCTACAGGGCGAAAAAGAAAAGACGATCGAGGACGAGGACGAAGGACGAGGACGATAGGGAGCCGCATCTTTCCCGTTGCTTAGTCAGGGGGCTTTGCCTTACGTTTCCACTTCAGCCGGGTGGTTGGTAAGCCCTTCCTCCCGGCGGCTTGATTTTATGTCTGAACCGGCGAAACAACCGATCGAACGAAAGACGCTGGACGAGCGCAATCGCATGAGCGATCTCGAGCGTCTTCGGCATTCCTGTTCCCATGTGCTGGCGGCCGCGGTGCTGCGGCTCTGGCCGGACGCATTGATTGACATTGGCCCGGCGACGTCCGACGGTTTCTATTACGATTTCGACCTGCCCAGCCATCGGTTCACGCCCGAGGATTTTCCGGCCATCGAGGCCGAGATGAAGAAGATCGTCAAGGAGAACCAAACCTTCGAGAAGTGCCTCAAGACCCGCGCGGAAGCCCGGGCGTTTTTCGAGGCGAAGGGGCAGAAGTTCAAGGTCGAGCGTTTAACCGACATTCCGGAAGGCGAACCGATCTCGTTTTATCAAAGCGGCGATTTCACGGATCTGTGCGCCGGACCGCACGTGATGCGCACGGGCAATGTCAAGGCGTTCAAGCTGCTGCGCGTCGCCTCGGCTTACTATCGCGGCAACGAGAAGAACCAACAGCTTCAGCGCCTCTATGGCACCGCGTTTCCGAACAAGACCGAGCTGGAGGCCTGGCTGGCGGCGCAGGAAGAGGCCAAGAAACGCGATCACCGCAAGATCGGCCAGGAGATGAGCCTGTTCGTCCTGGACGCGGACTTCGTCGGGCCCGGCCTGCCGCTCTGGCTGCCTAACGGCACGGTGCTGGTGGAGGAATTGGAGCGGCTGGCCAAGGAAAGCGAGTTTCAGGCCGGCTACAAACGCGTCCGGACGCCGCACCTGGCGCGGGAGAAGATGTATCAGACTTCCGGTCATTTGCCTTACTACGCCGAGAGCATGTTTCCGCCGATGGATTTGCGGGAGGACACGGGAGGCCCGAACCAGGCCGGTTCCGAGAGCGCGGCCCCGTCGGATCGCTACTATCTCAAAGCCATGAACTGCCCGCACCACCACCGCATTTTTGCGGCGGAACCGCGCAGTTACCGCGACCTGCCGTTGCGACTGGCTGAGTACGGCACCTGCTACCGATACGAGCAATCCGGCGAGTTGATGGGGCTGATGCGCGTTCGGTCGATGCAGATGAACGACGCGCACATTTATTGTCCGACGGAGCAGTTCGCCGAGGAATTCAAGGCGGTGAATGACATGTATCTGAAGTATTTCAAGATATTCGGCTTCGAGAAATACCAGATGCGTTTCAGCACGCATGACCCGGCCCGCCTGGGTCAGAAATTTGTGGATCAGCCGGAGCTTTGGATAAAAACCGAGGACATGGTGCGCAAGGTGCTCGACGATTCCGGCATCAACTATGTCGAGGTGCCGAACGAGGCGGCGTTTTACGGGCCGAAGATTGACGTGCAGCTTTGGAGCATCAGCGGCCGCGAGTTTACCATCGCCACCAACCAGGTCGATTTTGCCGTGCCACGCCGGTTTGGGCTGGTGTATCGCACCCGCGACAATCGCGACGCCACGCCGCTGTGCATCCACCGGGCGCCGCTGGGAACGCACGAGCGGTTCATCGGGTTTCTGATCGAGCATTATGCCGGTAATTTCCCGCTCTGGCTCGCGCCGGAGCAGGTGCGCGTGCTGCCGGTGACCGAGAATCAAGTCGGCTATGCCCGGAACATCGTCGAGGAGTTGCGCGGTCAGTTTGTGCGGGCCGAGTTTGAATTCAGCAACGACAAACTCCAGGGCCGCATCCTGCGGGCCGAGGAGGCGCGGGTTCATACCATGCTCATCGTGGGCCAAAGGGAACAGGAGGCCAATGCCGTCGCTATGCGCATTCACGGAAAAGGCAGCGTGGGCGTGAAACCGCGCGTGGAGGCGGTGGCGGAAATCCTGGCCGAGATTCGGGAGCGGAAGAGTTGATCCGGCGGATGCCAGGTCGGAGCGTCTGGCCTGAAAACCAGATAATATTATGATTCTGCCACCCATGATTCTGCCTTGGCCTCCGTTTTCCTCGGACCGGTTTTTGGCAGAATCATCGGTGGCAGAATCATGAAAGAGCATGAAGAGTGAAGCGCAACTGGCCGAGAGCATCGACCGTTTTCAAAGAGTTTTCTGGGGGAAGCAGTCTGATGGTCGTCCACCGGTCGGCGTGGTCAACCGCGGCATTTTCCTGCCCATCCAATATCTTCGCCGCGAATTTCCCCGCGCCGAGGTCAAACCCGAGGACGTCCGCAGCGAGTGGATCATGACCGATTATGAATTCGGATTCGCGCAACCGCTGGTGTCGTGTGACGACTGGATTCCGTTCTCGGCGCCCTGGCGTGGCATCCCCTGGATCGAGGCGTGGTGCGGCTGTCCGGTCCGTTTTTCCACGGGTTCCCTGGCGCCCGAGCCGGCGGTTGCATCCCGGCCTGCCTTGGCGCAGGCTCCGCTTCCGGCCGTCAACGAATGGTTCGAATGTCTGAGCCGGCAGACCCGGATGCTGGTCGATACGGCGCCGGCGGATTGTTGGATCAGTCCCTCGATCCTCCGCGGTCCGTCGGATGTCCTGGCCGCGATGCGTGGGTTGACCGGTTTTTATTGTGACCTGCACGACGACGCAAGCGTGCTGGATCAAGCTGCCGGCCGCGTCAATCAGTTGCTGTTACGCGCCCTGGACATGCATTATTCGATCGTGCCATCCAAGCGAGGCGGCTACGGGCATATCTTTGGTTATTGGGCGCCGGGAAAGACAATCGTGATCCAGGAGGACGTCATGGGCATGTGCCGTCCGAACTGCTACCGTGACATTTTCCGGAAGTACAATGCAGCGGTGGTGAAGCATTTAGGCGCGCACGTTCTGTTTCACCTTCATTCCACCGGATTCCAGCATTACCGCGACGTGCTAAGCATTCCCGGCCTCGCCGGTTTGGAACTGACGGTTGAGGCGAACGGGCCATCGCTCACCGATTTGGTGCCGGTGATGCGTGAAATTCTCGAACGATCACGGCTGATTTTGTTCGTGGACCAAGGCATCGAACAACTGCCCGGGGTGCTGCGCCAATTGCCCCGCGAAGGGCTTTATCTCATCGTTTTGGAGCAGCACATTCATTCGGACGATGAGTTTCGGCGCTTGGTTAACGCCGGTTGGAACTCAAGATTGTCGTAGCACCCGGCCGGATTTAGGCTGACCGATTTCACTTCTTTGCCGGGCGTTTTTTTGTATCCTAAGTTCCGCGACGGCAATGGCCGGTGACGAAGGCACGGGATCCAAGTAGGGAATGGCGCCAGTAGTCAAACCGATTGAGGCACCGTCCGTCGCGGAATTGAGCATGAAATCAGTTGCCATTATCGGAGCCGGCATCACCGGTCTGACCGCCGCGTTTCGCCTGCAGCAGAAGCGAATCCAGGTCGCCGTCTATGAAGCTGGAACTCGTGTGGGCGGCGTGATTCAGTCCCTGCGCCAGGACGGCTACCTGGCGGAGTTTGGTCCGAACACGCTGCTGGAAACTTCTCCCAAAATCGGTGAGCTCATTCGTGCCGCGGGCCTGGAATCGCGCAAACTTTATTCCGATGAACGGGCCGGTAACCGGTACCTGGTTCGATATCGGCGCACCCTCGCCATGCCGATGTCGCCGTTGGGTTTTTTCGCCACCCCCCTGTTTTCAGTCGCCACCAAGCTGAAACTCTTTCGCGAACCCTTCCTGCCCCGTTGGAACAATGCCTACGAGGAAAGCGTGGCGCAATTCGTTCTGCGCCGGCTCGGCCAGGAGTTTCTCGATTACGCCATCGACGCCCTGGTTGCGGGGGTCTATGCCGGAGATCCCTACCGCCTTTCCGTCAAACACGGATTTCCGCGGCTCTACGAACTGGAGCAAAAGTACGGCTCGCTGATCAAGGGCCAGATCTTCGGCGCGCGCGAGCGGAAACAACGGGGCGAAGTCTCCAAACAGGACGCCCCCAAGGTCTCTTTCGATGAAGGCCTGCAAGTGCTTCCCGACACCTTAAGCGCCCGGCTCGGCGAAGCGGTGCGGCTCGACGCCGCGGTGGTCAAAATCAGCCGGCAGGGCGGGGATTGGGCGATCACCGCGCGCACCCAGGGACGCGAAGTGCGGCAGAACCATTCCGCCGTTCTGCTGGCCGTTCCCACCCATAGACTGGCGGAGATTCAATGGGATATCGGCGCGGACGCCAGTTTTGCTCCGCTGGCCAAGATCCATTATCCGCCGGTGGCCAGCGTGGTGCTGGGATTCCGGCGCCAGGATGTGGCGCACAAGCTGGACGGATTTGGCATGCTCATTCCCAAGGTGGAGAATTTTAATATTCTGGGCACCCTGTTTTCTTCGTCCCTGTTTCCTAACCGGGCGCCCGCGGGATATGTCACCCTCACCAGCTATCTGGGGGGCATGCGCCATCCCGATCTGGCCCGGCGCGACAAACGCGAGCTCTACGATTTGACCGTCCAGGATTTACGCGTGTTGCTGGGCGTGAAAGGCGAACCGACCTTCCGCAACTGCATCGTCTATCCCCACGCCATTCCGCAATACGAAGTCGGTTATGGCCAGTTCAAAGACGCCATGAACGAGTTGGAAGCCAAGCTGCCCGGGTTGTTTCTGGCCGGTCACTTCCGCCATGGGATTTCCCTGAGCGATTCGTTGGTTTCCGGCTATGACGTCGCCGATCGAATTGAAAAGCAGGTCCTCATCTAAAGTTTTTTAATGGTCCAACCGTGGCGCACGAGCACGGTGAGGAGGGCGGGCAGGAAGGTGAGGGCGGCGATCATGCAGGTGGCGGTGCCCACCGCCATGATGAAGCCCAGGCTTTGAATGCCCTGGTGCTTGGCCAGGATCAGGCTGCCGAAGCCCGCCACCGTGGTCAGGGCGGATACCAGCACCGCTTTGCCGGTGCTTTTGGCCAGGATGCTGGGATTCTGTTCCTCGGCGAAACGGTTCAGGATGTGGATGCCGCTGGTTACTCCCACGCCAATCACCAACGGCAGGGTCATGATATTGGCGGGGTTAAACGGCATGTGGCACCAGCCCATCAGCCCCACCATCCAGATGGTTCCGATGGCCACCGGCAGCAGGGAGAGCGCGACGCAGGTCAAGCTGCGGAAATGGAGGAACACGAGGATGATGATCGCCCCCAGCGAGTACAGCGCGGCTTCCTCGTAGCTATTCTTTAGCAGCGTGGTATATTCGAGCAGTTGCACGGGCGTGCCAGTGACGTTGGGATCGATGGAACGCACTTCTCTGACGAAAGCCTCCTGTTTGTCGCGCTGCCAGACATCGTCCTTGGGATAAACCTGGAGCAGGAATTTGCCCGTTTGGCCGATAAACCGGTTGCGCAAGGCGGGCGGCAGATCGGCGGCGCGCAACGGGCCGCTATTGTCTTGGTTGCGCAAGGCGTCGAAGGTGTCGCGCACGTCCTTAAAAAGGGCCTGTTGAAACGCCGCCAGTTTGGCTGCGACGGCCGACGGGTTGTCGGCGAGCAAATGCTGGCGCAACGTTCCGATCGACTGGCGCAGCGAGCGAAGCTGTTGCTCCAGCTCGGTTTCGCCTGATTTCTTCACCTCCTCGATGGCCAGGCCCAAATAGCCCTGCAAGGACCAGAGGGTTTGCCCCAGTTGCGGCAGGACCACCGGCGCCCGATCAGCCTCGGCAAAGGCGAGGTTTTTAAGATCTTGTTTGATTTCGCCAATTTTGACCAGTTGACGCGAGGGATCGCCGCCCAGGTAGCTACCCATGGATTTGACACTGGCCACGGTGCTCAGATTGGTGAGCTTGGCTTCCAGGGCAGTCGCCTGGGCAAGGGAATCGGCCACGACGGCGGCGAACAGCACCGAGTTGGAAGCGGAGTTGATGAGTTTTTTCTCGGTCATGACGGCGGGCAGCCCGGCGCTTTGCATGTTCAGCAGGTTGTAGTCGAAATAGACCTGGAACATTTTAGGGATCGACAGGGCGCATAATCCGAGGGTAATGGCGATTACCCAGGCGGGCCGCTTCAGCCAGAGCTGTTCGATGCGGGCACGGTAATCCACGGGGGGATGTTCGTGATCGATGACATTCTGTTTTCCTCGTCGCAACAGGATGGGCAAGAGGGTCATCATGGGTACGAGGCAGACCAGCAAGCCGCCGCCGCTGACGATGCCCATTTCCTGAATGCCTTTGAAATTGGTGACGCCCATGGCCAGGAAGGCGCCCGCCGTGGTGAAGCAGCCGGTGAAAATGCCCAGGCCGGTATAGGTCATGGCTTTTTCGAGGGCTTGTTGATCGTTCCTGCCGTGCCGTATTTCCTCTTCGTAGCGCGTGACCAGATGCACGCCGAAGTCGATGGCCAGACCGATCAACATGGGCACGAAGGTGATGGTCAGGATGTTCAAGTGGCCCACCGTTAACGTGGCGAAACCCATCGTATAGGCTAGGCCGACGATCAAACAGATGGTGGCTTTGATGGGACGGCCGGTTTCCTGGTAGCCATAGATAAAAATAAAGGCGACCAGGACCAGGGAGACGATCGTGGCGACGATGGTGTCGAATTGGGACTGGGCCATCTCGTCGTGTTCCAGCACTGGTTCGCCGGTGACGCCGATGTTAATTCCGGGAACCTCGGTTTGCACTTCGCGGACCAGTTCTCGCAGGCGTTCCACGGCGTGCGCATTTAAGGCCTCGGTTCGGGCGTGGGCGCTGACCAGGTAGAGCTGGCCGTTGGCGAAAGTGATGTACATTTCGCGCTCGGCTTCGGGGCCGGCGTTGAACAAGGCATTGAGGCCGGGGGAGGGCGGGGTTCCGGGGCGGCGGAGACTGGCTTCGGCCTGGTTGACGATCCGTTCCAGGGCCGGCAGGGCGCGGACCATCGATTC
>JADGRT010000010.1 GCA_017880715.1 Verrucomicrobiia bacterium
CGATGACCCTATAATCGTAAGCTTTAAGCCTTATTCTAATACGTTGTCCAGCCATAATTCAAAAAAATTCTTTGGGCGACTACTGCGATCGGGCGGCCTTCGGTTTCGCGGCGTCCAGCAAGGTTTCCAAAATGCTGTGCGGCACCACATCGAAGTGCGCCGGCTCCATCGAATACGAAGCCCGGCCCTTCGACAGCGACCGGATCGCCGTCGCATAACCGAACAACTCCGCCAGCGGCACCTCGGCCATCAGCACCGTCGCCTGGTTTTTTGCCTCGATGGCATGAATGCGGCCCCGGCGCCGGTTCAAATCGCCCAGCAAATCACCCTGATATTCGTCCGGGGTCGTTGCCTCGACCTTCATAATGGGCTCGAGCAGGATAGGATGCGCCTGCTTGACGGCGTCTTTCAAGGCAAAAATGCCTGCCATTTTGAAAGCCAGCTCGCTGGAGTCCACTTCATGGAACGATCCCTCAATGATTCTCACCTTGATATCCACCATGGGATAACCCGCCAGCACGCCGCCGCTCAAAGCTTCTTTGATGCCGTCGATGACCGGCGGAATGTATTCCTTCGGGATGGTGCCGCCCACCACCTTGTTTTCGATTTCAATGCCCTTGCCGCGGCCGTTGGGTTCGATCCTAATGATGGCATGCCCGTACTGGCCGCGCCCGCCCGATTGCCGGATGAATTTGCCCTCGCCTTCGGCCGGCTTGGTGATCGTCTCGCGGTAGGCAATCTGTGGCGCGCCCGCGCTCGCTTCAACCTTGAACTCGCGAAACAGCCGGTCGCGGATGATCTCCAGATGCAACTCGCCCATGCCCGCGATGATCAACTGCCCGGTATCCTCGTTGGTGAAGCAACGGAAGGTCGGATCCTCCTCCGACAGACGCTGCAATCCCACGCTCATCTTTTCCCGGTCCTGCTTGGTCTTGGGCTCGATGGCCATGGAGATGACCGGCTCGGGGAAGGTCGGCCGCTCGAGCGTGACCTCAAAACTTTCGTCGCACAACGTGTCGCCCGTGGTGATGTTTTTCAACCCAATCAGCGCCGCAATGTCGCCCGCGAAAATCCGGTCCAGCTCAATGCGCTTGTCGGCCTGAATCATCATCACGCGGCTGACGCGTTCGCGCTTGCCCGTGCGGGGATTGTAAATCGTGTCGCCCTTGTTGAGCTGGCCGCTGTAAACCCGAAAGAACACCAGCTTGCCCACGAAAGGGTCACTCCAGAGCTTGAAAGCCAGCGAACAGAATTTGGCGTTGTCGCTGCTGGGCACTTCAACCTGGCGTTCCGGATCGTTCGGATCGACACCCATGGCGGGCGGCACATCCAGCGGGGAGGGCAAATAATCGATCACGGCGTCCACGAGCGGTTGCACCCCCTTTTTCTTGAACGCCGAACCGCCGATCACCGGAACGAATTCCAGCTTGCAGGTCAGCCGCCGAATGGCGCTTTTGAGCACCAGCGGTTCGATGGGTTTCCCCTCAATGACCAACTCGGCGATCGTATCGTCCTTGTTGGACACCGCTTCGATCAGTTCCTCCAGAGCCATCTCCGCCGCCAGCTTCAGGTCTTCGGGAATCTCGGTAATGCTGTACCGCATGCCGAGTTCATCGGTGTCGTCATAGTAGATCGCCTTCTGGTTGACGACGTCAATGATGCCTTTCAAATAGTCTTCCCGTCCGATCGGCACGGCCACGGCGTAGGCGTAGGCCCCCAACTTCTTGCGCATCTCGTTGATGGCGTTTTCGAAGTTGGCACCGGTGCGATCCATCTTGTTGATGAAGGCGATCCGCGGCACTTTGTACTTGGTGGCCTGCCGCCAGACCGTTTCCGACTGCGGCTGCACACCCGCCACCCCGCAGAACACGGCCACCGCGCCATCGAGCACACGCATGGACCGCTCGACTTCGGCGGTGAAATCGACGTGGCCCGGGGTGTCGATGATGTTGACCCGGTGGGGCAAGCCCTGGAAGAGCTTTTGCAGGCCCTCTTCCTTCTGCGTCCAGTAACAGGTGATGGCCGCCGAAGTAATGGTGATGCCGCGCTCGCGTTCCTGCTCCATCCAATCGGTCACGGTGTTGCCATCGTCCACATCGCCCATCTTATGGATCAGCCCGGTGTAAAAGAGGATGCGCTCGGTAGTCGTGGTTTTGCCGGCGTCAATGTGCGCGGCAATCCCAATGTTTCGCGTGCGCTCCATCGGATACTTCCGGTGCGGCGAATTAACAGGTTTGGTCGTGGCGACTACAGCTTCCATTCTATCTCGTAACAATAAAAACGCCCCGATGCTTGGGTGGACGGGGCGTTGAATAATCCAAATCGACTACCAGCGAAAATGCGCAAAAGCTTTGTTCGCCTGCGCCATTTTATGCACGTCATCCCGTTTTCGAATGGCGTTCCCCTGCCCCTGCGCGGCTTCCAGTATCTCCGCCGCCAGGGCTTCCTTCATAGGAATGCCTTTCCGGGCATCGGCAAATTTTACAATCCAGCGCAACGCCAGGGATGATTGGCGGTCGGCCGGCACTTCCAGCGGCACCTGGTAGGTTGCCCCGCCCACGCGGCGGGCCTTGACTTCCAGGCGCGGCTTGGCGTTGTCCACCGCCCGCTGGAAAACTTCCATCGGATCCGTGCTCGGCTGTTTGGAGGCCAGCAATTCCAGGGCGTCATACACAATCCGCTGCGCCTTGCTCTTCTCCCCCCATTTCATGACCGTGTTGATCAGCCGTCCCACCAGGACGCTGTGAAACTTCACATCTTCAAACATTGGCCGTTTAACGGCTCGACGACGTCGTGACATACGCTCTAGACCTTTACACTGCCGGTTTGGCCTCCGCGGCCGGCTTGACCCCCGCCTTCGGACGCTTGACCCCGTACTTGGAACGGCTCACCCGCCGCTTCTCCACGCCGGTGGCGTCGAGGGTGCCGCGCACAATGTGATAACGCACGCCAGGCAAATCCTTGACGCGTCCCCCCCGCACCAGCACGATCGAGTGCTCCTGCAGGTTGTGCCCTTCGTCGGGAATGTAGGCAATCACCTCATACCCGTTGGACAAACGCACCTTGGCCACCTTGCGCATCGCCGAGTTCGGCTTCTTCGGCGTGCGGGTCATGACCTGAAGACAGACCCCCCGGCGAAACGGCGCCGACTCCAGGGCCGGAGCCTTGGACTTGTACTTCAGTCTGTTTCGTCCCTTGCGGACGAGTTGGTTAATCGTAGGCATTTCTGTTCCAGTTTTTTACGCCGGGCCTTTCCCAAGGGAAAGGGAGTGCGGATACTAGCAAACGACTCAGGCGTTGCAACAAATATTAAAAATATTTTTACTCATTTGCCGGCGCGTCCGGCGCTTCGCCCGTCAAGGCTTCCACCGCCGCGGCCAGCGGCGGCAATTCCTCGACCAGCGGCTTGAGCCACACCTGCCGGTGCTGCTCGAACCCGGTGCCGGCCGGAATGATGTGGCCCATGATCACGTTTTCCTTGAATCCGCGCAGCATGTCCCGGCGGCCCATCGTCGCCGCTTCCGTCAGCACCCGCGTGGTGTCCTGGAACGAGGCCGCGCTCAGGAAGCTCTCGGTCTCCAGCGACGCCTTGGTGATGCCCAACAGCACCGGGGTCGCCTCGGCCGGCTTGCCGCCCATCTTCTCCACCCGCTGATTCTCGTTCTCGAAGATGATCTTGTCGATCTGCTCGCCCCACAGGAAGACCGTGTCGCCCGGCTCGGTGATCCGCACCTTGCGCAGCATCTGCCGCACGATGATCTCAATGTGCTTGTCATTAATCGTCACACCTTGCAAGCGATATACTTCCTGCACTTCGTTTAGCAAATGTTCCTGTAATTCCTGGGGTCCACAAACGTCAAGAATTTCATGAGGCACCACCGGACCCTCGGTGAGCTGCTGCCCTTTCTTGACAAAATCGCCTTTGAAGACAATAACGTGTTTGCCAATCGGCACCAGGTGCTCCTCTTCCACGCCCGTCTTGGCGTCCTTGATCAGGATGCAGCGCTTGTTGCGCACCGTCGCGCCGAAATCGACGATGCCGTCGATCTTGGAAATCTCGGCCGCGTCCTTGGGCCGCCGGGCCTCGAACAGTTCGGCCACGCGCGGCAGACCGCCCGTAATGTCCTTGGTCTTGGAGGTCTTGCGCGGGGTCTTCGCCATGAGCGTGCCGGCCACAATCTTGTCCCCCTCGCCCACCACGATGTGCGCCCCCGACGGAATCGGATAACTGGCGGCCAGTTCGCCCCGCTCGTCCAGGATGTTAACCTGCGGATGCAAGTCTTCCTTGTGCTCCACGATGACCATGGCCTCCTGGCCGATGGTTTCATCGACTTCCTGTTTCATCGTCACGCCCTCGATGATGTCCTGGAACTGCACGCGCCCGGCTTTCTCCGACAGAATCGGCACGTTGTAAGGATCCCACTGCACAATGATATCGCCCTTCTTGACTCGGCCGCCGCTGGTCACCGAAATCACGGCGCCGATCACGACGGGATGGTTTTCCAGTTCGCGGCCGTCCTCGGCCATGATAGCAATAGAACCATTCTTGTTCAGGACAATGTGGTTGCCGTCTTCGAGTTTCACGAGGCGGAGATCGTCGTATCGCGCAATGCCGTCGTGCTTGGCCTTGATCTGCGGCTGTTTGAACACCTGGGACGCCGTGCCGCCGATGTGGAACGTCCGCATGGTCAACTGCGTGCCCGGTTCGCCGATGGACTGGGCGGCGATGATGCCAACCGCTTCGCCCAGCTTGACGGTCTCGCCGGTGGCCAGGTTGCGGCCATAACAATTGGCACAGATGCCATGCTTGCTTTCGCAGGTGAGCACCGAGCGGATCTTAACGCGCTCCAAGCCGGACTTCTCGATCAGCTTGGCCTTGACTTCGTCAATCTCATCGTTGGCCTTGACCAACCATGTCTTGGGCTCGCGCGGATCCGGCACGTCGTCGCAGGAAATGCGCCCCACGATGCGCTCGCCCAGCCGGACCACCTCATCCTCACCTTCGTAAACGGGCTGGACCCAGATGCCGTTGGATGTCCCGCAGTCATATTCGCGAATGATGACATCCTGGGCCACATCGACCAGCTTGCGGGTCATGTAACCCGAGTCGGCTGTCTTCAAGGCGGTGTCGGCCAGCCCCTTGCGGGCGCCGTGCGTGGAAATGAAATACTCCAGCACCGTCAATCCCTCGCGGAAGTTGGACAAAATCGGTTTTTCGATGATGTCACCGGACGGCTTGGCCATCAGACCGCGCACGCCGGCCAACTGGCGCACTTGCTGGCGGTTGCCGCGCGCGCCCGAGTCCACCATCAGCCAGAGCGGATTGTATTCCCGCTTGCCCTGATTGTGTTCGAGCGTCGTCAACATGACGTTGGAAATTTGGTCGGTGCAATGCGTCCAGATGTCGATGACCTTGTTGTAACGTTCGCCGGGGGTGATGATACCCTTGCGGTACTGTTTTTCGACCTCAGCCACCTGCTTCTGGGCCACTTCGATTTCGTGCGTTTTTTCCTTCGGGATAATCATGTCATCGATGCCGATGGAAACGCCCGCCCGGGTCGCCTCCCGGAAGCCCAACTCCTTCAGGCGGTCCAGGGCGGCCACGGTCTTCTCGTGCCCGCATACCTTGTAGCAGGTCCAGATCAATTCACCGATCTGTGATTTGCCGACCATCTTGTTGGGGAAGCCCAGCTCGGTCGGCCAGATTTCGCTGAAAATGACCCGGCCGACGGTCGTTTCAATGACCTTCCGTTCGCTGTCGCCGAAGATAGTTTTGCGGCCCAGATCCGGATTGGCCATCAGGATGCGCTCATGCGTGCGCAGACTGCCGTCCGCGTAGGCGAAGATCGCCTCGCTCTTGGATCCCAACAGCTTCATCCGCTTGTGAGTCGGAACGCCAAATTCGCGCGGATTTGCAGTCAGGTAATAGCAGCCCAGGGTGATGTCCTGGGTCGGCGTCATGATCGGCTTGCCGCTCGACGGGCTGAAAATATTGTTCGGGGCCATCATGAGGAGACGCACCTCGATCTGGGCCTCGACCGACAGCGGCACGTGAACCGCCATCTGGTCGCCGTCGAAGTCCGCGTTGTAGGCGGTGCATACCAACGGATGAATGCGGATGGCTTCGCCTTCGATGAGCACCGGCTCGAAGGCCTGAATCGACAGACGGTGGAGCGTTGGCGCGCGGTTGAGCATGACCGGGTGGCCTTTGGTCACCTCTTCGAGCACGTCCCACACCTCGGGCGACTGGCGCTCGATCATCTTTTTGGCCGACCGCACGGTATGCACGTACCCGAGCTCCTTCAGCCGGCGGATAATGAACGGTTCGAACAGCACCAGGGCCATTTTCTTGGGCAGACCGCACTGATGCAGCTTGAGTTCGGGACCGATGACGATCACCGAACGGCCGGAGTAATCGACGCGTTTGCCGAGCAGATTCTGGCGGAAGCGGCCGCTCTTGCCCTTGAGCATGTCGCTCAGCGACTTCAACGGACGGTTGCCGGCGCCCGTCACCGCGCGACCGTGACGCCCGTTGTCGAGCAGGGCGTCCACTGCCTCCTGCAACATGCGCTTCTCGTTGCGGATAATGACTTCCGGGGTTTTGAGCTGAAGCAGGTTTTTTAACCGGTTGTTCCGGTTGATGACGCGCCGATAAAGATCGTTGAGATCCGAAGTGGCAAACCGGCCGCCTTCCAGTGGCACCAGCGGCCGCAGGTCCGGCGGAATGACCGGCAAAACAATCTGGATCATCCATTCGGGCCGGCTCTTGGAACTGAGGAAACCCTGGAGAATCTTGATGCGTTTGGCAAGTTTCTTGCGGATTTGTTTGCTCTTGGTTTCGCCCATGGCCACCTGCAACTCAGCGATGTGCTTCTGCAGATCCACCTTGGCCAGCGCCTCGCGAACGCCCTCGGCGCCCATCTTGGCCAGAAAGGCATCCGCCCCGTAAGTCTCGCGCGCCTCGCGAATTTCCAATTCGCTGAGCAACTGATGCTGTTTCAGGGCCGTGGAACCAGGATCGATGACGAGATAATCCTCGTAATAAATGATCCGCTCCAGATCGCGCGCCGTCATGTCCAGGATCAGGCCCAACCGCGAGGGCATACACTTGAAAAACCAGATATGCGACACCGGCACCGCAAGTTCAATGTGACCCATGCGCTCCCGCCGCACCCGCGACAAGGTAACTTCCACGCCGCACCGATCACAGACCACGCCGCGGTGCTTGATGCGCTTATATTTGCCGCAGGAGCATTCCCAGTCCTTAACCGGCCCGAAAATGCGTTCGCAGAAAAGCCCGCCCTTTTCCGGCTTGAACGTGCGGTAATTGATGGTCTCGGGGTTCTTGACCTCCCCTTTGGACCAAGAACGGATCGCTTCGGGCGAAGCGACCGCGATGGCCACATAGTCAACCTGATTAACCTTCTCCAGTCCCAGCAACTCGCGCGCGGTTTCTTTGGTGTTCATCATAGCTCGTCCGGCCGGACCGTGATCGGTCCGGCCCTAAAAGAATTGTTGAGATTACAGGGTTGCCAGGGCGTTCGCCGGCACCGCCGTTTGGCCGGCCGGATTGTTGTAACCCACCCGCACGTCCAGCCCCAGCGACTGCATTTCCTTCACCAGCACATTGAAGGATTCCGGCACGCCGGCTTCCAGGGAGTTGTCCCCTTTGACAATGCTCTCGTAAATGCGCGTGCGGCCCTGCACGTCGTCGGATTTGACCGTCAGGAGTTCCTGCAGCGCGTACGCCGCGCCATAAGCCTCCATGGCCCACACTTCCATTTCCCCGAAGCGCTGGCCGCCATATTGCGCCTTGCCGCCCAGCGGCTGCTGGGTCACCAGGGAGTACGGCCCCACCGCGCGGGCATGGATCTTGTCGGCCACCAAATGGCCCAGTTTCATCATGTAGATGAAGCCCACCACGACTTCCTGATCGAAGGATTCGCCCGTGCGGCCATCGAACAGCACGGTCTTGCCATTCTCGCCGATGAGCGGAATATCGCCCTTTTCTTTTTGTTTCTCGGCGGCCTTCTTCAGGTAATCGCGAATGTCCTTTTCTTTGATGCCATCGAAAACCGGGGTGGCAAACCGCAGGCCCAGCAGCCGGGCCGCCCAACCCAAATGGGTTTCCAGCACCTGCCCCACATTCATGCGCGAGGGCACGCCCAGCGGATTCAATACGATGTCCACCGGGGTTCCATCGGCCAGGAACGGCATGTCTTCCTCCGCCACAATCTTGGCCACCACCCCCTTGTTCCCGTGGCGTCCGGCCATCTTGTCCCCCACCGACAGCTTGCGCTTGGAAGCGACATAAACCTTGACCTGCTTGATGATGCCGGGATCGACGTCGTCGCCGGATTCGATGCGCTCGATCTCGGCGTCGTACTGCATCTGCAGATCGTCGAACTTCTTTTTATAGGCGCCGATAATCTCGTTGATCTTGTTGCGAATGGGCGACGGATCGATTTCGATGCGGTCATAGACCATGGCCAGTTTGCGCAACAACGTCTTGGTGATTTTGCGATTGGCCGGGATGATGATTTCGCCGGTTTCGGAATTCACCACGTCCAGGGGAATCTTCTCGCCGAGCAGGATATTGCTCAGCGACTCGGTGAGTTGCTCGCGCAGTTCATCCGTCTTGCCCTTGAACTCGTCCTGCACCTGCTTGGATTGCTTTTTGGCCTCGCCGGGCGCCACTTTGATGCTGGCGCGATCAACCTCTTTTTTGGCCGAGACCTTGACATCCATCACGATGCCGTAAGTGCCGGACGGCACCTTCAGCGACGTGTCTTTCACATCGGCGGCCTTTTCGCCGAAAATGGCCCGCAGCAATCTTTCCTCCGGCGCCAGTTCCGTCTCGCTCTTGGGGGTGATTTTGCCGACCAGGATATCGCCGGGCTTGACCTCGGCGCCGATGCGAATCACGCCATCGGACCCAAGGTTTTTGAGCGCCTCTTCTCCCAGATTGGGAATGTCGCGCGTGATTTCCTCGGGACCCAGCTTGGTGTCGCGGGCGCCCACTTCAAATTCGTCGATGTGGATCGAAGTAAACACGTCATCCTTGACGATGCGCTCGCTGATCAGAATGGCGTCCTCGAAATTGTAGCCGTTCCAGGGCATGAACGCGCAGAGAATGTTGCGGCCCAGCGCCAATTCGCCGGCGCTGGTGCAGGGGCCATCGGCCAGGGCTTGGCCCTTCTTCACCGTATCCCCGCGACTGACCAGAACCTTCTGGTTGATGCAGGTGGCGGCATTCGAGCGCATGAACTTGCGCACGCCATAAACGTAAATGCCTTGCCCGGGATCGTGTTTGATCTTCTTTTTACCCTCCGGCAACTTGCCGTCCTCCGTAACGACGATCCTGTCCGCCGTCACCGATGCGACTTTGCCTGCTTCCTCCGCCACGATGATCGCGCAGGAATCACGGGCGACACGCTCCTCCAGTCCGGTCGCCACCAACGGCGCCTCGGTGGTGAGCAACGGCACCGCCTGGCGTTGCATGTTCGATCCCATGAGCGCCCGGTTGGCGTCATCGTGCTCCAGAAAGGGAATCAAGCCCGCAGCCACGGAAACAAGCTGCTTGGGCGACACGTCCATGTAATGAACGCTGGCCGGCTCCACATCGATAAAATCCCCGCGGCAGCGGCACAAGACCCGATCCGTCTGGAATACGCCCTTGTCGTCGATCACCGCGTTGGCTTGGGCGATGATGAACGACTCCTCACGATCGGCGGTCAGGTAGTCAAGCTGATGAAGCACCCGGCCCTTTTCGACCTTGCGATAAGGCGTCTCGATGAAACCGAATTCGTTGACGCGCGCAAAGGTTGCCAGCGAGGCGATCAAACCGATATTCGGACCTTCCGGCGTTTCGATCGGGCAAATCCGGCCGTAATGCGAGGAATGCACGTCGCGCACCTCGAATCCCGCACGGTCGCGGGACAAACCGCCGGGTCCCAGGGCGGACAAACGCCGTTTGTGCGTCATTTCCGCCAGCGGGTTGATCTGGTCCATGAACTGCGATAACTGGCTGCGTCCGAAGAAATCGCGGATGACCGCCGACAGCGCCTTGGGATTGATTAACTTCTGCGGGGTCATGGTATCCATGCCCTGATCGAACAGGGTCATGCGTTCTTTGACCAATCGTTCGGTGCGGGCCAGGCCGACGCGGCACTGGTTGGCCAGCAATTCACCCACGGTACGCACCCGGCGGCTGCCCAAGTGATCGATATCGTCCAGACTGCCCTCGCCTTTCTTCAAGCGCAGCAGATACTTGGTGGCGGCCACCAGATCTTCCTTGGTCAGTATGCGGCTGTCCTGATTATCCTTGATCCCCAGTTTTTGATTGATCTTGTAGCGGCCTACGCGACCCAAGTCGTACCGTTTGGCATCGAAGAAAAGCCGCTTGATCAACGCGCGGGCATTGGCCGCAGTGGGAGGATCGCCCGGACGCAATCGGCGGTAAATGTCTTTCAGCGCCTCTTCTTCGTTCTTGGTCGGATCCTTCTTGAGACACTTGATGAGGATGCCATCGTCGGACGAGGTATCGACGACGCGGATTTTGTTCACGCCCAATTCGGCGATCTGGCGCAGCACGGCCTTGGACAGCGGTTCGAAGGCGCGCGCCACCACAATGTTTTTCTCGGAATCCACCGCGTCTTCAACCAGCACCTTGTTCTGCTGATTTTCCAGCGCCTCGGCCTCCTTCAGCGTCAGTTCCTCGACATCGTAGAATAGTTTCAAGATGTTCTCATCCGAAGCATATCCCAAGGCCCGGAAAAAGGTCGTAATCAGGAACTTGCGGCGCCGTTTCTTGCGATCCAGATAGACATAAAGCATGTCGCTGGTGTCGAACTGCGCCTCGAACCAGGAACCTCGGTCGGGGATGATCCGGTAGGAATGCAGCATCTTGCCGTTGGCATGCTGCGAGGCCTCGAAAGCCAACCCGGGCGACCGGTGCAACTGGCTGACGATCACGCGTTCGGCGCCATTGATGACAAACGTGCCTTGGGGCGTCATCAGCGGCAACTCGCCCATGAACACCTTTTCCTCTTTGGTGCCGGCCTGGTCGGTGAGCAGGAAGGTGACGTGCAGCGGCGCGCCATAGGTCAATCCCTCGCGCAGACACTCCAACCAGCCCAACTTTGGCTCCCCGATCTCGTAACTGTGAAAATCCAAAACGATCTTGCCATCGTAGCTTTCGATGGGGAACACCTCGGTGAACACCCCCTGCAAACCTGTGTTCTTCCGCCGGGAGGGCGTGAGGTCCGCCTGCAAAAAGTCCCGATACGAATTGACCTGCAATTCGATCAGATTCGGCGGCGCAATAATTTCTTTAATCTTTCCAAAATTAATCCGTTCAGGTGCTCGCAGTGGCATTGAAACCTCAAAGTTATTGGTCGGCTATTGGCCCACCATCCATTCGCATAAAAGACACAAAGGCAGCACCCAAGTCTCTCCCAGGTGCCCGCCTGCCCACCCCGCCCCCGCCTCCGGGAACGGTCGCTCCAATTATGGACTCAGCCACGCTTAATCCACCGTGAGCGTCAGGATCGCCTGACGCCCACAGCAAGATAATTCGGCCGGTTGAATTACTTGAGCTCGACCTTGGCGCCGGCATCTTCCAGCCTCTTCTTGGCCGCATCGGCATCGGCTTTGGAAGCGCCTTCCAGGATCGGCTTGGGAGCGTCTTCCACGAGCTTCTTGTCTTCCGCCAGCCCCAGACCCGCCTTGATTTCCCGGACCGCCTTGATGACAGCGATCTTCTTGTCCGCCGGAGCGCTGGCCAGGATCACGTCGAACGCGGTCTTGGCTTCCGCCACCGGAGCAGCCGCGGCAGCGGCGGCAACGGCCACCGGCGCGGCAGCACTGACGCCCCAGGCAGTTTCAAGTTTCTTTACGAGTTCAGCCGCTTCCACGACCGTCAGTTTGCTCAGTTGTTCTACAATGGTGTCTAATTCAGCCATAATTACCTTTCGTCTCGTCGTTCCCCGCGGCGCCGGGGAAATTCAGCCAGCCGCCCGCCCGCCGACGATTTACTTTGTTTTCGTTGATTCTCCCTCCCCGCTGGCTAAGGCCGGAAGGGAGAAAGTGATTGTTTGCTCTCCCTGGTCCACGCGGGCCTGAAGGGTACGAGCCAATTGTTGTCCCGGCGTCGCAATCAACCGCGCCAAACGGCTCGCCGGCGCCTGGATCAAACCCAGCAATCTTCCGCGCAGTTCGTCCAGCGGCGGCAGATCGGCTAGCAATGCCAGATCCGCAGCCTCCATCCGCTGCTGGTTCAGATAACCAAATTGAATTTTGGGCTTTTCGAACTCGGACTTAAAGGTCTTCAGGATCTTGGCCGCCTGCGCCACGTCTTTGCGGCCCGTGATCATCGCCAGTTGACCCGCCAGCGACGCTGATAAATCGCCCACGCCCGCCGTGGCGGCCGCTGCCCTGAACACCGAGTTTTTAACCACATGCATCTCGGCGTCGATCTTCGCCAGACGCTTCCGCAGTTCGTTGAAATGACCTACCTTTAAACCCCGATAGTCCACTACGATGAAATACGGCGAGGCATTCAGCCAAGCTACGTATTGATTGCTAATAGCAAGTTTTTCTGCACGCATGATCCAATGTCTCCGCTAAAATTATGCCTTGGTGAATTCCCGAACATCGACGCGCACCGGCGGACTCATGGTCGCCGACAGCGTGCAACTCTTGATGAAAACGCCCTTGACGGCAGCCGGACGGGCCTTGACCAGGGCTTCGATAACCGATCGCGCATTGTCGGCAACCTGCTCCGTTGGGAAGGCCACCTTGCCGATGGGCACATGCACGTTACCGGCTTTGTCCACTTTGAACTCCACGCGGCCCGCCTTGAACTCCTTGACCGCCTTGGCGGTGTCCTCGGTAACCGTGCCGGTCTTGGGATTGGGCATCAGGCCGCGGGGGCCGAGCACCTTGCCCAATTTGCGCACTTCCACCATGGCTTCAGGCGTGGCCACGGCGATGTCGAAATCACACCATCCTTCGGCGCACTTCTTGATCAAATCGTCGAAACCGACATGCTCGGCGCCGGCCGCGGTGGCCGCCTCGGCGGCCGGACCCGGTTTGGCGAACACGAGAACGCGCACCACTTTGCCGCTGCCGTGGGGCAGCGGCACGGTACCGCGCACCATTTGGTCGGACTGCTTGGGATCCACCCCCAGGCAAAAGGCCAGATCCACGGTCTCATTAAATTTGGCCCGGGGAAACTTGGACAGGATTTCCACGGCGGACTTCAACGGATATACCTTCTGAATGTCCACTAATTCGAGTGCTTTTTTGTATCGTTTGCTTGCCATGTGAGGTTGTGCGGTGCAAATGAGCGCGAGGCTCTCCCGCGGTTAAGTTTAGCCGACCACGTCGATGCCCATGCTGCGGGCCGTGCCGGCGATGATGCGCGCCGCCGCTTCCGGGTTGACGGCGTTGATATCCTTGGCCTTGAGTTTGACAATCTCCTGGATCTGCTTGGCCGTCACCTTTCCGACCTTTTCCTTGTTGGGGGCCTTGGAACCGGAGGCGATGCCGGCGGCTTTCTTCAATAGGATCGAGGCCGGCGGCGACTTGGTGATGAAGGTGAAGGATTTATCCTGATACACCGTGATGACCACCGGGATGATCATGCCGGCCTGCTCCCGGGTAACCGCATTAAATTCCTTGCAAAAGGCCATGATGTTAACGCCTTGCTGGCCCAACGCCGGACCCACCGGCGGGGCCGGATTCGCCTGCCCGGCGGGAATTTGCAGTTTAATCTGTCCAACAATCTTCTTTGCCATAAAATCTTATGCTTTCTCAACCTGCCAATATTCCAACTCCACAGGCGTGTTGCGGCCAAAAATATTCACGGTCACTTTCAACTTGCCGCGCGCCGGATCGATTTCCTCGATCACCCCGCTGAAATTCAAAAAGGGGCCGTCGTTGATCTTGGCGGTTTCGCCAACCTCAAAACTGACCTTCGGCTTCTCGTGGTCTTCCGACTCGCTGATCTGATCCTTGATCGCCGCCACTTCCTCGGGCGAAGCGGGCGAAGGGCGCTCGCCGCCCACAAACCCGATGGCCCCCTGGGTCTCCTGAATAAAGTACCACGGTTTTTCGATCAGGCGCTGGTTTTCATCCAAAAGCACTATGTTGATGAACACGTAGCCCGGATAGAGCTTGCGCATGGTGACCGTCTTTTTACCCGAACGCACCTCGGCCACCCGTTCCATGGGGACCATCACTTCGTGGATATACTCCCCCATCTCCTCGGGTTTGATCCGTTTTTCGATGCTGTCCTTAACCCGCTGTTCTTGGCCGGCCAAGGTATGAATGACGAACCATTGAGCTTTCATGGGGGGAACCTCTAAAACCACCGCCTAAATAAGCATTATCCAGCGCACCATCAGGGTGGCAAAAAAATCGACAAAGACGGTGAAGCCCCCCAACAGGAGGATGGAAACCATCACCACTACCGTCGATCCCTTCAGTTCGGCGACCGTCGGCCAAGTGCACTTCTTCAATTCGTCCTGGGTTTCTTGCAGGTAATTGGACAACTTCAGCAAGTACCCTTGGTACCACGCGAAGGCAAACGCAGCGCCAATCACCACCACCCAGATAAATATCGGTAACAGTTCTTTCACACAGTTTTCCTTTTGGCGGAGGGGGAGGGATTCGAACCCCCGAAGGTGTTTAGCCTTAACGGTTTTCAAGACCGCCGCGTTCAACCACTCTGCCACCCCTCCGGCCACTCTCCGAGTTTGGCAGGGCGGGAGGGACTCGAACCCCCAACCGACGGTTTTGGAGACCGCTACTCTACCAATTGAGCTACCGCCCTAACCGGTTCACACCAAACCCAAATTTACACCATCGATCAGACATGAAACCGGCGGTAACGGCATCCCGTCTCGGCCGGTTCGCATAGCCAAAGCATCAGGCCAAAATTTCCGAGATACGACCGGCCCCGATGGTGCGGCCGCCTTCGCGAATGGCGAAGCGCTGCAATTTCTCCATGGCCACCGGCACAATCAATTCCACTTCCACGGACACATTGTCGCCTGGCATTACCATTTCCACGCCCGCCGGCAGCGTAACGTTGCCGGTCACATCCGTCGTGCGGAAGTAAAACTGCGGACGATACTTGTTGAAGAAAGGCGTATGACGGCCGCCCTCATCCTTCGACAAGACGTACACTTCCGCTTTGAACTTCGTATGCGGTGTGATCGAGCCGGGCTTGGCCAATACCATGCCCCGTTCCACGTCCTCTTTCTTGGTGCCGCGCAGCAACACCCCCACGTTGTCACCCGCACTGGCCTTGTCCAGCAACTTGCGGAACATTTCAATGTCGGTCGCCACCGTCTTGCGGGTTTCCCGCAAACCCACAATCTCAACTTCCTGCATGCGGTTCAGTTCGCCTCGATCCACCCGCCCGGTCACAACCGTGCCGCGACCTTCAATGTTGAACACGTCTTCAATGCTCATCAGGAACGGCTTGTCTATTTCCCGCGTCGGCAGCGGAATAAAAGTGTCCACGGCTTCGAGCAGGTCCTGAATGCACTTCTCGCCTTCCGGCGTGCCCGCCAAAGCCGCCTTGGCACTGCCACGGATCACCGGCGCCTTGTCGCCCGGGAAATTGTACTTGCTTAGCAAGTCACGGACTTCCATTTCTACGAGCTCCAGCAACTCCGGATCATCCACCAGATCGACCTTGTTCAGAAAGACCACCATCGTCGGCACCCCAACCTGGCGCGCCAGAAGGACGTGCTCACGGGTCTGAGGCATCGGACCTTCGGCGGCGTCCACCACCAGTATCGCACCGTCCATCTGGGCGGCGCCGGTGATCATGTTCTTGATGAAGTCGGCGTGGCCAGGACAATCCACGTGCGCATAATGACGCGCGTTGCTCTGGTATTCCACGTGCGAAACCGCTATGGTTACGGTCTTGGTTTCGTCGCGGACCGTGCCACCCTTGGTGATTTCAGCGTAAGAAATCGGGGTCGCCAGCCCTTTACGGGCCTGCACGGCGACGATTGCTGCCGTCAGCGTGGACTTGCCATGGTCAATATGGCCAATCGTGCCGACATTGACGTGCGGTTTGGTCCGTTGAAATGATTCTTTAGCCATTACGATTCCTATTCTTCTTTAGTTGTTCAATTATTCTCTAAAGCGTTGCCACCCGACCTGATTCAACCGAAAACTGGAGCCCTTGATCAGGTTTGAACTGATGACCTCGTCCTTACCAAGGACGCGCTCTGCCAACTGAGCTACAAGGGCCTTCCGAGTTCTTCAGTTATCTGCCAAAAAAAAACGACAAAAACCCACCGACCCTGCCGTTCTTTCTTAAAAAAAACGATCCGGGTCTGATGAATCTTCCCTAGTTCACAGCCCAATTTTCCGGCGTAATCTATGAACCGAAAGGAAATGTGTCAAAAGATTTCTCAAAAAAAACAGCCACCCCCCATTTTGCCCTCCTTCATTCCCCCAACGGACTCGCTAACGGTCAGCAGCCCATTCGCATCGAAAAAATGCCTAATAATCTCATTTCGAGCATATTGTGACGATTGGAACTGCGATATACGCAATGATAAAACCTACGGCGAGCAAGATCCCCAAAAACGCCGCCCAGCCACCCGTCGGCCGAGAAACCAATTGTGTTCTTGTCGAAACCACCGAAGCAGGCCTATTATGTGACAGAACAGAGAACTCATCGGCGCCCGGTGTTCGTGACGCCCATGAATGTTTCTTGGCCCTATGCCCCATCGCATTCTAAGTTTGGATGAAACCGCCGGTTACTTGCACCTGCCCCTTGCCGATGTCGAGCAACTCGTCAAGAACGCCGAGATTCCTTTCGAAAAACGCGGCCACCGGGTGGTCTTTGTCCGGCACGACATCGATGCCTGGGCTTCACAACGCATCCTGGGGCTGTCAAGCCGCCGTCTGGCCGAATACCATCAACAATCGACCGACCGCACCCGGGGGGTTTTTGAACACGAAACCATCATGCCGGAAATGATCAACCCGACGGATATCGATCCAGCCATGAAAGCCAAAACCAAGGCATCCGTGGTGCGCGACATGGTGGCGCTGGCCGACAAGACCGGCCAGGTGTGCGACCCACGCGAGCTGCTCGCCAGCATCGAAGAGCGGGAGGCTCTCTGCGCCACGGCTCTGCCTGGTGGCTTGGCTCTGCTGCATGCGCGGCACCATCTGCCGTACCTCTTCGAATCGTCGTTCATGGTTTTGGGACGCACCATCCAGGAAATCCCTTTTGGCGCGCCCGATGGCCTGCCAACGCGCTTGTTCTTCCTGATATGCTGTCAGGACGATCGGATTCACCTGCACACCTTGGCCCGATTGTGTCTGATGGCTCAAAAGACCGATCTAATTACCGAACTTCTTCAAGCCCCGGACGCCGACGCGATGCACGCCTGCCTCTTGGCCGGCGAGCAGGAGGCGCTGCAGGGAAAACGACGGGGGGGATAGTAATTTATTTTGGCAGTGCCAGTAGGTTTCGGAAGTGCTTTCCGGGCAATGGCGTCTGAGCCTTTCCATGACGACTTCGCTGAATTTGTCGCCTCCCAATCTCGTAGCAGCCGACGTGAGTCGGCTCAAACTAAGGAGCGCGACGATCAGAGGCAACTGCCGTCGGCTGCTACGAATCATCCACTCATCCACCTCGATGTCGTCGACCGGCAGCTCGGGCGCCGACGCCATCTATGACCTGCGGATCGTCACCGTGAAAAAGAATGTTCGCCAGCTCGACAACCCCACTTAATAAGAGGGACTATAAAAAAATGAAGCCCCAACACTCCATTCTTCATCGAGAACCCGTTCTGCTCGCCCTGGCCTGCATGCTTCCCATCGGGCTCTTGGCCGCCGACGGCACGGCGACACGTTCCAACGCGGTTGGACAGGTCCGGTTCACGCGGGTCGAGGCGCCCCCGGCTCCGCCCACCAACGCATATAAGGCCTGGCCGAGTCAGCCCCCGCCAGCCTGTCCTTTTCCCCAATCGGAAATGATGGTCGGCGTAGCCTTCACGGGTCGCCATGCGGACTACACCGGGGCCGACACCTGGTATCCCTCCTGGGCGGCGGATGGGAACCTCTATTCGCCCTGGACCGACGGCAGCGTGAATGGCCTGGGAGTTTCCTCGGGCGGTGAGAATGCGGCCACCGGCCATGCCACGATTCTGGGCAACGATCCGCTCAAGCTGGTCGTCACCAACCACGGTGTCTTCAAGTCCAGCCCGCGCCCGTATGAGGGTCGCTACCCCTGTGGCAGCCTGGTGCATGAGGGCGTCTGGTATTACGGCACGTATTGCCTGCATCCCAGCGGCGGCGTACCGCGCGATGGCATCACCTACAACTGGCCCTGGCTCGGGCCCTTCGTCGGCTTCCGCTGGTCCACTAATTTTGGCCAGACATGGACCCAGACACCTTGCACGCCGGAGAAGCCTTTGTTCGGCGAACACGCGCTGCAGGGCGAACCGGTCAAGATGGGCGCGCCGCATTTCGTGGATTTCGGCAAGGCGATGGAACATTCGCCGGACGGCAAGGCCTATCTGGTCGCCCAGGGAGCCAGTGACGGCCAGGACCGCCGCTTCGCCTACAACAGTTGGATCACCGCCGACCAGGTTTACCTCACCCGTATCGCGCCCAGCATTGCGAACATGAATGACGCGACAAAATATGAGTTCTTTGCCGGCCACAACGAAAGCGGCGCGGCCACTTGGACGAGCGACTTCGCGAAGATTAAACCCATTGCCGAGTGGCGCGACCACGCCGGCTGCGTGACGATGACTTACAACGCGCCGCTCAAGAAATTCCTGCTGTGCGTGACCGACGGCGGCAACACCGTTTCGCGCTACCACACCTACCTTCTGGAATCCGACCGCATCACCGGACCGTGGCGGCTGGTCGCGCATCTCAGCAACTTCGGCGAGCAAGCTTATTTTGTGAATATCCCGTCCAAGTTCATCAGTGCGGACGGACGCACGCTGTGGCTGTGCTACGCCGCTAACTTCAGCTCCGGCTGGGGCGGTATTACCTTTAAGTCGCGCCCGCCCGGCAGCCGCTATGCCATGTGCCTGCAGGAAGTGCGGCTGCTGGCGCCCGGCGACCCGGTCGCGCCAGCGACCGCCCTGAACGCGCCGGAGAACATCGCGCCCGACGCCACAGTAACTGTCAGCTCGACGGATCCCCACTATTCCACGGACGGCCTCACCGACGGTGTGGTGGGCGGCTACCCCGGCGACATCCGCCGCGAATGGTGCACCCAGGGCGAACACGACACCGGGATGATCCGCCTGACCTGGAGCCAGGAGCAAAGCATCGACCGCATCTGGCTCTTTGACCGCCCCAACAGCCTCGACCAGATCAAGTCGGGCCTGCTCATTTTCAGCGATGGCAGCAGCATCGCCACCGGGGAATTGCCCGATGACGCCCGCCAGGGCTTGGAAGTCAGATTTCCGGCCAAGCGGGTGAAGTGGCTCATCTTCGCCGTGAACGAAGTGAAGCCCGGCTCGCCGAACATCGGGCTGTCCGAAATAGCCGTCTTTCGGAGCCCATGATAGGAGAACGGTGTGGACAGGTCATTAGCCCGGTCTTTATGTCATTCAACCCGGGAATGCAAATAACCCTTCGCTTCGCTGCGGGTTATCTATATTCCTTGATTTTGTTGGGCCGCCTGAGATACGGGGATTGACCCGACCATGGCAAACGGGCCAGGCCCAGCTCCGTAGGAGCGCCATGTTTATAGCAACCGTCCAATCCAATGATCGTTCCAAGCCCCATCGGG